>JAFYFU010000056.1 GCA_017543595.1 Ruminococcus sp.
GCATACTTGCTCTTGTCAAAAACATCAGTTCCGACAGTTGATATCTTGTTAAGAGTCTGAATATTGAACATTAGTATCTACCTCTTTCTTATAAATTTCTAATCAGGAATTTTCTTCCTCGAATTTCTTCATGAATGCAACGAGCTTTTCAACACCTTCTATGGGCATAGCGTTGTAGATAGATGCACGCATACCGCCTACTGTTCTGTGACCTTTGAGGTTCTCGAAACCTGCTGCCTTTGATTCAGCGATGAACTTCTTGTCAAGTTCGTCATTTCCTGTGATGAAGGGAACGTTCATGAGTGAACGGTCTTTCTTTTCAACAGTGCCTTTGAACATCTTGCTTTCGTCAAGGAAATCATAGAGAATCTTTGCTTTCTTCTCGTTGAGTGCCTTCATAGCTTCAAGACCGCCCATGTTCTTTATCCACTTGAATACCTTTCCGCAGATATAGATTCCGTAGCAGGGAGGTGTATTGTAGAGTGACTCATTTTCAGCCTGAATTTTCCAGTCCATCATTGTGGGAGTGCATTTGAGTGCGGGACCGTCAGCGATTAAATCTTCACGGACAATTATAATCTGAACGCCTGAAGGTCCTACGTTTTTCTGAACACCGCCGTAGATTACGCCGTACTTTGTTACGTCAACGGGTTCTGAAAGGAAACATGAAGAAACGTCTGCAACAAGGATTTTGCCCTTTGTGTTGGGGAGTTCCCAGAACTTTGTTCCGTAGATTGTATTGTTTTCGCAGATGTATACATAGTCTGCATCTTCGGGAATATCAAGGTCTGAACAATCGGGAATATATGAGAAAGTCTTGTCTGCGGAAGATGCAACTCTTACCACTTCACCGTACTTTTCAGCTTCCTGTGCGGCTTTCTTAGCCCACTGACCTGTGATGATGTAAGCAGCCTTGCCGTTTTTCATGAGGTTCATGGGAACGCCCGCAAAGATGAGTGATGCACCGCCCTGAACGAAAATTACCTTGTAGTTGTCGGGAATATTCATAAGTTCACGAAGGTCTTTCTCAGCCTCTTTGATGATGTTGTCATAAGCCTTTGAACGGTGTGACATTTCCATTACGGACATACCCGTATCTTTGTATTCTACCATTTCCTCTGCTGCTTCTCTGAGAACTTCCTCGGGAAGAACTGCGGGACCTGCGCTGAAATTGTAAACTCTGCTCATTTTTAAATAACCTCCATAAGTATTATTATGCCTGAAAATTCAGATAAGGCATAAACTATTGTCGTACAATAGATATTATACTCCCTTTCAAGAAATAAGTCAATATAAAATATGAAAATTTTTGAAATAAGTATTTTTCGTTAGACAGGATTAACATTAAACAAATTTCAGCTTTCAAGGGAGAGCGTATAGTCCTGTGCGGAAATAAACGAATAATTCATATTTTCCGCATCGGCATCTATATTGTGAAATACGAAAATAAATTCCGCATAGGAAACATCATTGTATAAAAGCGGATTGAATATTTTACTATCTTCAAAATCATCAATAGCGTATTCGGGATAAGGCAATTGAATTATCTGTATATTTTTCGCATTGTCCGCAACCTGTTCATTTATATAGTCAAAACGGACTGAATCGTAATATTTGTTCGTAATATCTATTCCGCAAATAATCACGGTAAGCACAACTGCCGATGCTTTGAAAAACATAAAAATCATGTCTGTAAATTTCTTTGCATATTTATTCAGGGTATACATGAAAAGTTCGCCTGCAAAAAGTATCCAGAACATATAGTCAACAAAGAAACATCTTGCTGTAACAGGCGATACGAATATAAAAGGCGCAGTAACCGCCAGTGTACTGAAAAGATATATATAAAGCCTTGTTCTGTTCTTTCCGTCTGTAAATGCATATATAAGATATATCAATGAAATAATATACAGGAAATTAAATGAAAATTCAACCGCACGAATTTTCATAGCCGCAGATGTGGGGTAAAAATCAGAAAAACATGAGGTGAATACCGAATAGACGGAGAATATTATGCATATCAAAGTGCATATTTTTGCATATTTGTATTTTTTATCCGATTTGAAATACAAAAACAGCATGAGAACCGCCGTTAAAACAGTTACCGCCCAAAATTCTTTTACATAATACAAAGTAATTGTTCTGAATATTTTCATGTATATATCAGGCATGGAAAAAGTAATTCCACGCACTCCGAGGTCATCGCCCGATTCGTAGATACTGCTGTAAATACTGCTTGAAAACATCATGAACGCACCGATTAAATTTCCGACAAGAAAAGCAACTGTATGCAGGTTTATTTTTTTCTTTCCGACATACATAAAAATTAAAACAAATATGGAAAACATTATGTTGTATACCGTGAGATGTTCAACGCAAAGACCGCCCGCAACGCCCGTAATCAGAAAAAAAAGCGAACTTATTTTTTTCGGCTGATAATCCGAAAACATAAGCTTGTTTGAAAATCTCAGAAAAACCAGTGTGAATATAAGGGCAAACGCATAATTCGTAAATCCCGAAAACCAGTTTATAACCTCGGAATATGTCGTTGACGGCACGAGAATCAGAAAAGTCAGCCCGAAACAGGTACACATTCCCATTTTTTCAGAAAAATTATTGATTATGCCTGACAATAATACTATCATTAAAAAAATTGTGCAGATATAAATGAACGGTCTTAAAAACGGATTTTCCTCAAAAAACAGGGTAATCATATTTGAAAAATATCTTCCGTTCGGAACTCTGTAAGGTTCAAGTTTTTCATACTTGTTCACCGAAAACCATATGTAATCATCATTTATATAAAAAAGGCATATGCCCGAAACTACCGCAAAAACAAATACAATCAGGTAAGGCATATATTTTTTGAGATAAGCTTTCATAAAATCACTCCATAACAAAAAATCCCGTCCAAAAGGACAGGATTTTAAAAAAATGCCGGCATAGAACTACATTCCCGGGTCGTCACCAACCAAGTATTATCATCGCAAATGAGCTTAACTTCCGTGTTCGGAATGGGAACGGGTGTGACCTCACTGCCATTTACACCGACTTTGAAAACATAAGAAAAAAGTA
>JAFYFU010000057.1 GCA_017543595.1 Ruminococcus sp.
AGCTGCTGAAAAAAGTTTCTTCATTTGTAATAATTCCTTTCTTTAGACCTCTGCGGTCTTTAATAACTTATTGATTTGGGGTTTGTATTCCTTTGTAAGGGGACAAATCAGATAATCCTTGGTCAAAACTTGTCTATCATGCCTGCGTCGTAAAGCTGAATCATAACAGCATCATTACCTGTAACGCCGGGTTTGCCGTCAACGTCTGCATTTTCCTTAGCTATGCCTTCAAGCGGATATGCGTCCTGATTTGCAAGATACTGAAGTATTGCAACAGCATCAGAAATTGTTACGTCACCGCTGAGGTTTGCATCGCCTTTGAGACCTGTTGTAACGTCCGAACCGATAGTAATTCCGCCGTTAGTAACCTTTACGTTGCACTTCACAGGCTGACCGTCTTTAACATAACCGATACCGAATTCTGTATTTTCAACGCCTGTTTCGGGTTTTACCTCACGGCCTGTGGGTACAGCCTTGATATCGATATGTCCGGAAGCTCCTTCTGCAACTGTACCTGATACGGTACAGAAAACGCCGTCACCTTTCAGCCAGTAACTTGCATCATCAACCTTTGTGGACCACATAAGGCTTATGTTACCCTTTGTCTTGTCTGTGTAGCTTGAAAAATTGGGTATAGATGCAGATGAACTGTCAACCTTCTCAACACCTGTCTTTGTTATTGCCCCTGCCTCTACGCTTGTTACAGTTATGAGACTGCTGTCGTAAGAGAGAGAGAACTGACAGCCCTGAAGTCCGGTTGCAGGAATACCGGCCAATGAAACATCGACCGTAAAAGCCCCTCCTGCCTCTGCTGTTACCTCGCCAACGGAAATCTGCACTGTTTCGTCAGCGGCTGCAGCCGGAGCGATTGAGCAGACTGAAAGTGAAAGCATCGCAGCAGCCATAGCTCCGATGACTATCTTTTTTGTCTTCATGTGTTTTCCTCCTTCTTCATTAATGTGTTATATAACTTAAAGGAACTGCCTGCCCCTTTAATTATATCGTGTGTCTTAACCGCACGTGACCTTGTTCACCCTGCGGATTGAGAAACCTTCATGAACAAACATATCGGAATAATCCGCAGTGGTTTCATCGTAAGACGCATCACACTGCCGTGATGAGATATCCAATCCCAAAATCTATATTTATTCATGATTTCATTATATATCAGCTTTCCAAAAAAGTAAATAGTTTTGTGTTGTTTTTGGTACTTTATATAAACAGCCCCCCCATTATTTGGGCAGTCTGCACAATAGATTTTTTTAACAAAAACAGTAAAAATCGTTTGTTTATTACCAAAATATGAATAGGTTAATTATTTATCCAACTTTCTGAATTCAAGGGGTATATTTTCCTCAATTATGCCGTTGATTATATCCCAGCCGAACTCAGTGTAAGTTCCCTGCGGTTCTGCATAGGGCAGTCCGTGTCTCTCTGCAAGTTCGGGGGTATATTTGCTGTAAGGATAAACCCTGAGAGTTGAAACGGAATCGTCAATTTCATAGTGAACTATATTCGGAATACAGCCCATGTCTTCAAGTCTTATTTCTCCCGTTTCGGAATCGAGAACTATATCAAAATCGGGCATTTCGCCGACAACATTGAAATTATCCGTCTGATAGCAGATGAAGTTGCCCATTGAGTAGAATACAAAGCCTTTTGAACCGTCCTCACGGGTAAGCCATTCCATAGTCTGTGCCGTATGGGGGTGGCTTCCGAGGATTACATCTGCGCCCCAGTCAACCATTTTCTGTGCGAGGATTTTTCTGTCCTCACTGACTTCGTGGGTATCCTCTGCGCCCCAGTGTGCGGAAACAACGACTGCATCGGCAATCTGGTCGGCATATCTTATCTGTCTTTCTATGACATCTTCTTCCTCGTTGAGAATAACTCTTATGGGGGAATCATCGGGAATTTCAAAGCCGTTTATATTCATGGTATAGGCGAGGAAAGCGATTTTCACGCCGTTTACTTCTCTTACCCTGATATTTTCGGCATCAGCCTCATTGAGATAAGCACCGAGAACCGTAAGGTCATACTGTTCTGCTTTCTGATTCCAGAAATTTATGGATTCTTCGAGGGCATCTATACCGAAATCGAGGAGGTGATTGTTTGCCATTGTAATGACATCAAATCCCATATCTATAACGGCATCGGCAACTTCGGGCGGAGAATTGAAAAGGAGTGCGCCTCCGTTTGCGCCTCTGAGTTCGTTGCTTTCGGAGATAATAGTCTCCTGATTGATAATTGCCACATCAGCTTCTTCTATGAGATACTTAACATTTTCATAGAGGGGCTTGAAATCGAAATTTTCGCCCGGACCTGCAAGCTGTTCGGCATTTTTATACACTGAATAATGTATAAGGTTGTCACCTACCGCCGTCACATGGACACGCTTTTCGGGCGGTTCTGTGGGAGGTTCGGTAGTGGGTTCTTCCTGTGGGGTCATGGTGATTGGTTCATAAATGGAATCCCCGTCAGCTTCGTCATTTGCGTTTTTGACTGTATCTCCGCAGGCTGTCACCGAAAGAAGTGCGGCTGCGGCGAGTATTGTTCCGAAACTTCTGAAACATTTTTTCAAATTCATTTTATTGACTCCTTTTTCGGGTATCCCTGACCCGATTAATATTATAACACATCATTTCAGATTTTGCAATTACAAATTGTATGATTTTACAAACTTATTACAGTTCATAATGCAGAAAATCAAATCTTTTAAGTCCGACAAACGGCTGAATAAAGGCAATTTTCGGCTTTTGGAAAATCTTTTAAGTATTTTTTGGTTATGCTCACGAATTTTTTTGTTAAATTTTGTGCAATATAGCAAAACCGTTGGTCAGTTCCCTCTTGAACGCTGCAAATCGACAAATTCTTCCGCCAGACGCTCTGCTTCGTCATAGGAATCAAGCTGATAACAGCGTCCCCTGAATTTTGCCGAACCGTAATAGCCGTTCATATACCATGCGGCGTGCTTTCTTGCCTCATGCATGGCAAGTTCCTCATTTTTGGGACTCAATTCAAGAATAAGCCTTATATGTTCAAGCATTACCTGCATTTTTTCTTCGAGTGTGGGCGGAGAATAGTTTTCCCCGTTCAGATAGGCATTTATCTCACGGAAAACAAAAGGATTCCCATAACTGCCCCTGCCAATCATAACGAGGTCACAGCCCGTCTGATTATACATATTAATACAGCTTTGTGCGCTGTTCACATCGCCGTTTCCTATAACGGGTATACTCACGGCATTTTTCACGGCTTTTATCACATTCAAATCAGCCGTTCCGCCGTAGAACTGTTCTCTTGTTCTTCCGTGAACGGCAACGGCAGCCGCACCTGCATCTTCAATATATTTTGCTGTTTCAACGGCATTTATGCAGTTATTGTCCCAGCCGCTTCTTATTTTTGCGGTAACGGGGACATTTCCCGCTGATTTTACAGCGGCGGCGACTAATTCGCCCGCAAGCTTAGGATTTTTCATTACAGCCGAACCTGCACCCGTGTTCACGACTTTCGGGACGGGACAGCCCATATTTATATCAATTATATCGGGCTTGTATTCAAGAACTATATCCACGGCTTTTTCCATAAATTCGGGTTCATTTCCGAAAAGCTGAACAGCCATCGGTCTTTCGGAATCCGTAACGGTACATAATTCTGCGGTTTTCCTGTCGCTGTAACATATACCCTTTGCGGAAACCATTTCGCTGACTACATAAGCCGCCCCGTATTTTATGCACATAAGCCTGTAAGCCCTGTCCGCAACTCCTGCCATCGGGGCGAGTACGGCAGTACGCTTTATTTTCACGCTACCTATATTTATATAATCAGCCATTTGTATTTTCCTTTTTCTCCTTGAAAACAAACAATTTGCTGAGAATATAATTTGCTATAAATATAAGTACCTGACTTACAAAAGTTATAACAGTCTTGTTCATGTTCATGATGTCACAGCAGACAACGAATATAACTTCCTCCATGAAGAAAGTCGCAAGCCTTGCACCGTAGAAAGACGCAAAGACTTTCCAGAACTCCTGACTTGTCTTTGTTTCGTTTTTGAAAACATATTTCTTGTTTGTGAAAAATGCAAAAGTTACGGCGAGTATCCACGAAATAACAACTCCCGCAGTGCTTTCCCATTTTGGTTCGCCCGGTATCGCCCAGAATACCAGAAGTTTTGAAACGATTGAAACGACTGTTGTAAGTCCCCCGAAAAGAACATACAGCCATTTTTCCTCATACTTGTAGTAGATATCCTGAAGGGGTTTCGGGAGTATCGACACACAAGCCTTGATAAATTTTTCCAAAGAAATTCTCCTTTCGTGTAAAAAAACAAATCTTACTGATATATAATAACAGATTATTTCCGATTTTTCAAGACCCGAAAGAAATTTTTATTTATTTTATTTTTTTGCCGTATATACAATAATATTCTTATTTTTAATTACAAAAATATTATTCTGCACAGATTAAAACAAATATTACTTAAAGTTTCAAAAAAAAGTATTATTTTTCATTGATTTTCTTCAAATAATAATGTATAATAATTGTAACAGTTAATATTCCGTTCAAAAAATAAAAAAGATTAATAAGAGGAGGAATTTTATGAAAATCAAAAAATTAACGGCACTTCTCACGGGAATTGTCACGATGATTGCAGGAACATCTGTCTGCACTACATCAAAAACTTTCCCGACTGCAAAGGCGGCAGGCGGACTTGTTGCCTTCCCCGGTGCTGTCGGCGCAGGTAAATATGCAACAGGCGGTCGTGGCGGAGAAGTCTATCATGTCACAAACCTCAACGACAGCGGTGCAGGCTCTTTCCGTGACGCTGTAAGCAAGTCGGGCAGAATCGTTGTCTTTGATATCAGCGGTACTATCGAACTCAAAAGCAATATTCTCTGCCAGAGCAATATAACTGTCGCAGGTCAGACTGCCCCCGGCGGTTCGGGAATTACCCTCAAAAACTATAAAATGGGTATGTCAGGCGACAATATAATCTGCCGTTACATAAGTTCACGCCCCGGTCCGTATGCTTCAACAAGTTCGGGAAATGATGCGTGGGGCGGTGCGAAAGGTTCAAACTCTATCATAGACCACTGTTCAATGGGCTGGACTACCGATGAACAATGGGGACTTTATTCCGCAAATCAGTACTATACCGTACAGTATTCCGTTCTCGGCCCTGCCGATTCATGGGGCGGTCACTCAAAAGGTCTGCACGGTTTCGGAATCATGATGGGAAAAGGCTATCTCACCTTTGACCATAACCTCATAATCCACAACGTTTCAAGAAATTTCCGTGGAAAAGTCGAAGGTCAGCAGACCGCAGACTTCACAAACAATATAATCTATGACTGGGGCTATCAGACAGCCTACGGAACTATCGGTCATCTCAACTATGTCAATAATACCCTCAAAGCAGGAAATTCCACTACGGGAGGATATCACTGGATGTATGTTGACAGCGGTACAAAACCCGAAAATTTCAAGGTCTACTGTGCAGGAAATCAGCTCATCAACAAGGACGGCTCTCTCCATGCCATAACCTATGACAACTGGGCAGGCGTTACCCTTAAAGAATCTATCGGAATAACTATGAATGACCTTAAATCAAGTTCCGCCTTTGAAACTGTTTTAAACGGCGAAAATGTCTCAACTGCAACTACCTGCGAAAGCGCACAGGCATCTTATGACCATGTTATCAGCTTTGCAGGAAACGGAATCGCTCCCGATAAAAGAACAGCCATTGACCAACAGTGCGCTGCCGAAACAAAAAACGGCACAGGCTCATGCAGCGGTACTTCCGCATATGATTCATCACAGACAAATCTCGATAAATATAATATACAGTGCGGTGTTACTTATACATACCCGTCAGCCGTCACCAAAAAGGAAATTACCGACAACGACAATGACGGAATGGACGATAACTGGGAACTCGAAAGAGGTCTTAACCCAAGTGACCCCTCCGATACAAACGGTGACTACTGCGGTCAGGGCTATACAAATATCGAATACTATATAAATGATTTGACAGTAAATTCTTTCCCCGAAGGCGTTGTTGAACTTTCACCAACTGCAAATATTCCCGCAATATCCGCATTTGAAACGATTCAGGCTGAAAGTTTTGCATCTCAGGAAGGTGTCCGCACAGAGGATACAAGCGGAGGCGGTCAGAATATAGGATACATCGAAAACGGTGACTGGATTATGTTCAAAAAAGTAGATTTCGAGGACGGTGCAAACAGCTTTACAGGCAGAATTTCAGGAAATTCCGCAACAATGGAAATCTACATCGACAATATGAACGGTTCGCCCGCCGCAAAAATTAATTTTGCAGGAACAAGCGGTTTTTCCGACTATCAGGAATTTTCATATAACATTCCGCAGATAAAAGGCTCTCACAATCTTTATATCAAATTCACAGGCGGAGAGGGATATCTCCTCAATATGGACAGCTTTGTATTCGGAAAAGATTCAATTCCTTTAAGCGGTGAACTCATTAAAAATGTTAAAGTCAGCGAAAATGCCGTTCCCCTTGTTTGGGGAATATCCGAAAATGCCGCTGTCGGCTCAAAAATGTTCGGTGACAGGGATTTCACATTTACAGAACTCCCCGAAGAAGTCACAGGCGGAGAAATATTGCTTACTGCCTGCGATTCAAAGACAAGCACGGGAACTACCGCAGAATTTAACACAGGCAAAAATATTGACCTCTATGTTGCACTTGACAGCAGAGTTGAAAACCGCCCCGACTGGCTTGCAGACTATGAAAAAACTCCCCTGACCGCAAAAAGCTCAAATGATGTTATTTTTGAATTTTATAAGAAGAATTTCAGCGAAAATCAGCCCGTAACAATCGGTTCAAACGGTCAGTCCTATATGTGCGTAAATTTCGCTGTTATAGCCGTTGAAAGCAATAATCAGGAGGAAATCACCACCACTGAAACTACCGTAACGACAACGGAAACAACCACTACCGTTACAACCGCAGAAGAAACTACAACCACACAGAAAATTACGGAAGAAACTACAACAACTCCCGAAAATACAATAGTTTTCGGCGATGCAAATGAGGACGGAAATGTAAGCGTTTCCGATGCTGTAAGCATACTCCAATACCTCGCAAACAGCGAAAAATATCCCCTCACCACACAGGGAAAACTCAACGGCGATGTTGACGAATCCGAGGGTATCACGGGTAAAGATGCCGCTGTTATACAACTGGTAGATGCAGGAATATATTCTGTTAAAGAACTGCCGTTGAGATATATATTCACAGACCCGATAAATTAAAAAATTAAAAAAATCCCCTGTTCCGACAGGGGATTTTATTTCTGCGTATATTTTTCTTATAACAAGCAATAATATTATTAGTCGATGATTTTAGGAGCAGGAGCATCTTTTTTTAATTTTTTTAATCTTCTCTGTTCGGCAGCCTCATATGAGAAAAGCTGTATGAGAGATACTGCCACGGATATCACAAACGGCACAATACAGGGCAGAACCCTTGATTTATACATATCGCTTATGGGAGTCATTGAAAATTTGTCGCTCCAACCCGCACGGTCTGCGTGTTCGCATAATTTATACAACATTCTCATGCAGATTATAAATCCCGAACACGAAAAAATCAGGGAAAATATATTTAAAATATTTTTCTTAGGCACGCAAAGCAGTGAACCAAATGTCATTATGATTCCCGAAAAAATCATAAGTATTCCTGTGTTTCCAATTTCCCTGCCGTAGCTTTCACGGTTAAAATACAGCCCCGCACCGCTTAAAATAACCATTGTACAATGATATATCAGCGTGAGGACAAGCATTATTATTTTGGAAATATTTATTGCATGATACGCAAATTTATTTTTGTTTTCCATATTTATTCTCCTGTCAATGGGGATATTTTTCAGTGATAAACCGCCTTATATGCGGAAAAATAACAAAGTAAACAGTAATATGTTTACTGAAAGGAGTATGCAGATGAAAATAAGTCCCAGAAAAATAACAGCACTTATATTATCCGCTTCAATGCTTTCACTTTTCGGCACGGCTGAATATTACTCCGAAAAACTCCCCGTAAGTTTCATGACGGACAAGGGGCAAAGTATAAAAATAGCCGCATATCCGAACTTATCCTGCAAAAAGGATTCTCGGACAAGTGCAACAGTTTCGCTTTTCGGGGCTGTCCCCGTCAAGAATATAGAAATAGACGAAAGGGAACTCCCTGTGCTTGCTGTGGGCGGAAATACTTTCGGGATAAAACTACTCATGGAAGGCGTACTCGTCACGGGTTTCGGAGAGGTTGAAAACGAAAACGGCATGAAATGCTGTCCCGCAGATGAATCGGGAATCCGAAAAGGCGATATAATCAAATCAGTAAACAATATCCCCGTGGATTCAAATTCGCAGTTTCAGGATATAGTAAATTCCTCGGAAAATATTACCCTGACCATACAGCGTGACGGAAAAGAACAAGATATAGATATATTCCCCTGTATTTCCGCTGACGGAGAGAAAAAATGCGGTATGTGGATTCGTGACAGCATAGCAGGCATAGGCACAATGACCTTTATAGACACCGAAACAGGCAGATTTGCAGGTCTCGGACACCCCATATGCGATACCGACACGGGAGGACTTATCCCCGTACAAAGCGGTGAAGCCGTACCCGTTGAAATTACCGATGCGAAAAAAGGAGTTTCGGGTATCCCCGGAGAAATTCACGGGCGGTTTTCGGGAGAAAGCTACGGACAGCTTATTCTTAATACCGAAACGGGAATATACGGGATATTAAATAATCAAACTCTTGAAAATATCTGTTCCGATGCCGAAAAATTCCGTCTTGCCTGCCGTCAGGATATAACCGAGGGAGAGGCTTGTATTTATACATCTGTGTGCGGTGAAAATCCGAAAAAATATTCCGCATTGATTGAAAAAGTTGACTATAACAGTGATGACACGAAAAACATGGTTATTAAGATAACCGATGAAGAATTAATCGAAAAGACAGGCGGTATAATTCAGGGTATGAGCGGAAGTCCCATAATTCAGAATGATAAAATCATAGGTGCGGTAACTCATGTGTTTGTTGCAGACCCCACAAGGGGATACGGAATTTTTGCCGAAAACATGATAAAAGATATCAACAGTTAAAAAAAGAACCGCTGTCGCATATTGCGGCGGCGGTCTGAGAATTTAATTTGCTTATTATCTGTTTTCTTCGCTGAAACCGCTGTCTACGAGGTCAATAAGTGCATCAACAGCAGCTCTTTCATCTGAACCGTCAGCGATAACCTTAACCTGTGTACCGCCTACGATACCGAGTGAAAGGATTCCGAGAAGGCTCTTTGCATTGACTCTGCGCTCTTCCTTTTCAATCCAGATGGACGATTTGAACTCGTTAGCCTTCTGGATAAAGAATGTTGCGGGTCTTGCGTGAAGTCCAACCTGATTCTTAACCAATACTTCTCTGACAAACATATACAACTCTCCTATCTTTGTAGTTGGCGGCGTTGCCTGAACCGCCATGCAAATATGTTTCTTTGCTGATTATTATTATACAATAAAATTTCCCGTTAGTCAACGGATTTTTTTATTAAATGTACGAGTTTTGAATATTTTCTACATTTACATTAAACATGAGTATATTTTTTTCGCTTTGCTTGTTTAAATATCACAATAAAAATTGTGAAATTCTATTGTTAAAGATATATAATTTTCAACAGAATATTATGTTAATATTGCTTACAGGAGAAATAAAGCAAAGATATACAGTTTGTTGACAAAACTTTTAAAATATAAGCATTTCTTTTACATATACGGTATATATTGCATATTAATTTACAGAATGTATTTTTTAAGGAAACATTTAAAAAAATAATATAGCTTTTTATATATTTATTCAAAATTGTATTTACTAATTCAAATATTGTCTATTTTTTATTTTTATGCGGTTTTTCAGGGTGTTCGGAAATATACTTCTCATACATTTCGGGACGGCGCAAGGCAGTTATTTCAAGGCTTTTTTCCTTTCGCCACTTCTGAATATTTGCATGATGACCCGAAAGAAGAATTTCGGGTACTCTTTCGCCCTCCCATATTTCGGGTCTTGTATAATGAGGATATTCAAGCAGTCCGCTGTATATGCTTTCCTCCATGAAACATGAATCGCTTGGAAGTACGCCGTCACACATTCTCGCAACAGCGTCAGTCACTATCATGGCAGGAAGTTCCCCGCCCGTAAGGACATAATCCCCCACGGATATTTCCTCATCAACGATTTTGTCAATTATTCTCTGGTCAACGCCTTCATAGTGACCGCACAAAATAGCTATATTTTCCATTTTGGAAAGTTCCTTTGCCCTCTCCTGCGTGAAAACCTTTCCTTTCGGGGACATATATATAGTATGCGGTTTAGTACCCATTCTGTCACACACAGCCTCATAGCACCTGTAAATAGGTTCGCACTGCATGACCATTCCCATGCCTCCGCCGTAAGGAGTATCATCAACATGATTGTGCCTGTTGAAAGCGTAGTCTCTTATCTGACGGCAGTATATATCTATAAGTCCTGCTTTTCTTGCCCTGCCGATAATGCTTGAACCGAGTACAGCCTCGCACATTTCGGGAAAAAGCGTCATTATTTCTATTCTCATTCAAAAAGCCCCTCCACAGGACGGATAAGCATTAAATTCCCGTCAACGTCCGTACTTACCACAACATCGGGAATTGCGGGGACAAGATATTCTTTTTCGCCCTGAATGACATAGACATCATTTGCGCCCGTCTGCATAATGTCCGTGATTTTTCCGTATAAAACGCCTGTATCTGCATCTTTTACTTCCATTCCAATCAAATCCTGTATAAAATAGGTATCCTCATCGAGAATCAAATCATCACGGTGCATGAACAGTATTTTATTCCTGTATTTTTCCGCATCTTCGGGAGTATCAACGCCCTGAATCTTGGCGATTACCATATTTTTGAAAACTCTCGCACGTTCGATAATTATTTCCTTTTTATCTTTTCCGATAAAAAGCCTGTCAAATTCGCTTAAAAGTTCGGGAGTATCCGTATAAGGCATAATTTTTACTTCTCCCCTTATGCCGTGGGTAGTAACTATTTTTCCTGCTTCAAGAAATTCTTTTTTCATATTATTAATTGCTCCTGTAAAAAATTATATATTTGCTGAAAGCAAATATTTATCTATTGAAGTATATAATATTTTATCTCTTTTGTCAAGACGGATAAATTATTTTTTCCGTGGAATAATATTAACATCAAATAAAAGGAAGTGATTTTACGGTTGAAATTTATTCCTCCGATTACTGCATATGGAGCAGAAAAATGAAAAATTATCTCAATTCAAAGGGAATTGACTACCGTTCCATAGATGCGGCAGTCCCGGAAAATGCACAGAAAGCCTTTGAACTCACGGGACAGCGTGGAATCCCCGTTACCGTGATAGGAGATACTTCAATAGTGGGCTACAACACTCAGGCTGTTGACAATGCGCTGGAAAAAATATAATATTTTAAAAAAAGTCCGTGAAACACTGGACTTTTTTTATCATATGATATATAATACTATAAGATATATTTTATTTCCGCAAAGAGGTTTTATTTATGAAAAAATATTTAATTCTTTTGATTTCGGCTTTTATGGCTCTTTCCTGCTTTTCATGTGAAGATAAAAACATGGAGGATACCCCCGAAAATCCTGAAATTCAGGAAGAAGTTCAGGACGATAACTCCCCCCGTGAATATACCGACAGTGATTTCAAGGATATAAGCGTAATTACAACACGTTCGCAGGATAAACTCCGTGCGAATAACTATGAAAAAACTGTTGACCTTAATCTCGGAAAACGTGTTTCCCCCTGTAAGGCTGACGAATTTTACGAGAAATTTATCCCCTACTATTACATAAATCCGCAGTATCAGCAGACCAATGAAGAATACATAAAAGACATTCGTGAAGCTGAATCCGCAGGGCGTGCGGACTGGTTCTGCATAAACGGGAATATCATGTACTTTGTTGTGTCGCATGATGATTTCTGTTCTTACTATTCGCATGATATTTCCGTTTACAGCTATAATTTCGACACTGAAATAACAGACGAACTTTATAATTATTCGGGTACTGACTACGGAATGAGCATTGAAAGACTTGAATACAGTGACGGTCTTTTCTTTGTTACAACAAAAGGCTATACAAAAGATTTGATATTGACTCAGCACGGCTATGAGTACGGACCGAACAACAGCAGAACAGAAACAGCCCTCTGCCGTCTTGACGAAAAGAAAAAAGATATAGTTACCATACAGGAAGAACCTTATTTGGATTATTATTTCTCCGACAGCGAAAACGGCTTTATAATTAAAAATGTTGAATTTTCGGGAACAAACAACAGTGACGAAACATACACGCTTTCCGAATACAACAGCGAAACAAAGAAAACAACCGAGATTTTCAAGGGAGAACTTAATCAGATACCCGTACCCTGCGGAAACAGTTTCGTTACCTATTACAAGGACGACAGCAAAAATATTACTGTAAATGCAGAAAATTACACCCTTTCAACTGAATTAAAGGGAAATGTAACTTATGCGTCCGAAAAAAGTCTGATTATTTCCCACAGTGACGATTTGTCGTCATACAGCAAAACAAGAATCTATATCTACAATTTCAAGACTATGGAGAGATATGTAATTGATTTGTCGGATTACGGTTCATCTGTTTATCCCTGCGGAGAAAATTTAATAATAAGCGGTGACAACATGAACTATTATTTAATCCCTGAAAACGGAATGACATTTTTCCTCGGCACACAAAACGATATTCCTAAAACCGACAAGGAGTCAGGCAGAACATACATAACAAATATTGCAAGCGATGAGGGCTATTCCTCATACATGGACGATGAGGGAAAACTGAAACTCGCAAAGACAATGGGCGGAACAAGCGGAACAATTTTATTTATAGAATAAATGACCTGTCACGGTTTTTCCCTGTTTTACGTACTCTACCGATAGTTGAGTCCCCGTTTTTCAACTGTCGGTTCGTTGATTTCTGAGATAATCGGTGCTAAAATGGAATTGAAAGGAGGAGAACTATGGACCAGATTAAAATCGGAAAATTCATAGCTTCAAAAAGAAAAGAACAGAAAATGACACAGGTACAGCTTGCCGAAAAACTCGGCATAACCGACCGTGCAGTTTCAAAATGGGAAACAGGAAAATCTTTGCCTGACGCTTCCATTATGCTTCAATTGTGCGGTTATCTCAAAATCACAGTCAACGACTTATTAAGCGGGGAGGTAGTTTCTATGGAGAACTATAATGAAAGAACAGAAAAAAACCTGATTGAAGTTATCAGGCAGAAAGAGGACGCAGACAAAAGACTGCTCACAATCGAAATTGTTATCGGTTTACTGTCAACGGCATTTTTGTTTACAATGGTAGCCGTAGCAGCCCTGATTCAGATGCAGGACAGCATAAGATTTTTACTCATAGCCATAGGATTTGTACAGTTTCTTGTTGCAATGACATTTGCAATAAGAATTGAACAGACAGCAGGCTATTATGTATGTGCAAAATGCGGTCACAGATACGTTCCTACTTTCGGAAGCGTAAATATGGCTATGCACTTCGGCAGAACACGCTACATGAGATGCCCTGAATGTAAAGAGAAATCATGGCAGAAAAAAGTAATAAGCAAGGAATAATATAATCCCGAAAGCGGTTAATACTGCTTTCGGGATTTTTCTGTTATTTATTCTGAATATATTCGTCCATAGCGGCTGCGGCTTTTTTGCCTGCACCCATAGCGAGTATAACGGTTGCCGCACCTGTTACGGCATCACCGCCTGCATACACGCCTGTTTTTGAAGTAAGACCGTTGTCATCAGCGATAATTCCACCCCATTTCTGAGTATCAAGTCCCTCTGTTGTGGATTTGATAAGCGGATTCGGAGAAGTACCTATCGACATGATAACGCAGTCAGCCTCTATTTCAAAAAATGCACCGTCAATCGGAACAGGCTTTGCTCTGCCTGATGCATCGGGTTCGGAGAGTTTCATCTGCTGACAGATAACGCCCTTTACCCAGCCCTTGTCGGTAGAAGTTATCTCTGTGGGGTTTGTGAGGAATTTAAACTCAATTCCCTCCTCCATAGCGTGTTCAACTTCTTCTGCCCTTGCGGGGAGTTCCTTTTCTGTACGTCTGTAAACGATTGTTACATCTGCGCCGAGTCTCTTTGCACAGCGTGCAGCGTCCATGGCAACGTTTCCTCCGCCCACGATAACAGCCTTAGTGCCTGCCTTTATGGGAGTTGACGAACCGTCCTTATATGCTTTCATGAGGTTGATTCTTGTAAGAAATTCATTTGCAGAATATACGCCGTTGAGGTTTTCGCCCTTGATATTCATAAATCTGGGAAGTCCTGCTCCCGAACCTATGAACACGCTTTCAAAGCCTTCCTCCTGCATAAGCTCATCAATTGAAATTGTCTTTCCGACAACGGTATTTGTTTCAACTTTTACACCGAGGGCTTTAAGACCTTCAATTTCTTTCTGAACAATAGACTTGGGAAGTCTGAACTCAGGGATTCCGTAGGAGAGAACTCCGCCTGCTATATGTAAAGCCTCAAATACCGTAACGTCATAGCCTTTCTTTGCGAGGTCTCCCGCACACGCAAGACCCGAAGGACCTGAGCCGATTATTGCGACTTTGTGACCGTTTGAAACGGGCTTTTCAACAGTTGTTTCGGGCTGTGAATTGTGCCAGTCAGCAACGAATCTTTCAAGTCTGCCTATTGCAACGGGTTCGCCCTTTACGCCTCTTACACATTTGCTTTCGCACTGTGTTTCCTGCGGACAAACTCTGCCGCATACAGCGGGGAGAGAGCTTGATTTTGTGATTATCTTATAGGCTTCCGCAAAATTTCCCTGTGCAACCTGAGCGATAAACGCAGGAATATCAATCTGCACGGGACAGCCTGTGGAACAGGGCTTGTTTTTGCAGTTAAGGCATCTCTTAGCTTCATCTATTGCCTGTTCTTCCGTATAACCGAGAGCAACTTCCTTAAAGTTCTTGTTTCTCACATCGGGAGCCTGAACGGGCATTTCATTTCTTTTAAGTGACATATTCGGCATATTATTCTACCCCCTTGAAAAGATTGCAGGCATCGTCATGGGCTTTTCTTTCAAAGTCCCTGTACATAGCACCTCTTGCCATAGCTTCATCGAAATCTATGAGATGACCGTCAAATTCAGGACCGTCAACGCAGGCAAATTTTGTCTGACCACCGACTGTAAGACGACAGCCTCCGCACATTCCCGTGCCGTCAATCATAATGGGATTCATAGATGCAACAGTAGGAATTTCATACTGTTTTGTAAGCTGACAGACAAATTTCATCATGATGAGAGGACCTATTGTGATAACTCTGTCGTATTTTTCTCCGCTTTCGATAAGCTTTTTGAGGGCATCTGTAACAAGACCCTTTTCGCCTGCCGTTCCGTCATCGGACATGAGGACGAATTTGCTTGATGCAGCCTTAAATTCATCTTCAAGGATAACGAGGTCTTTGTTTCTGAATCCTACAACGGAATGAACTTCAACGCCGAGTTCATGAAGTTTTTTTGCAACGGGATAGGCAATTGCACAGCCAACGCCTCCGCCGACAACAGCGACTTTTTTAAGTCCTTCGGTTTCGGTAGCTCTGCCGAGAGGTCCTACAAAATCCTGCAAGCAGTCGCCCTCATTGAGATGATTTAATTTTTCGGTAGTTGCGCCCACTATCTGGAATATTATGGTAACGCTTCCGCTTTCTCTGTCATAGTCTGCAACAGTAAGGGGTATTCTCTCTCCCTCGCTGTCAGTCCTGAGAATGATAAACTGTCCCGGTTCAGCTTTTCTTGCAACTTTGGGAGCATATATCCTCATAAGGGTAACAGTGGGATTGAGTGATTTCTTTTCAAGAATTTCAAACATTTCCGTAACCTTCTTTCGTTTTATGTATCATCGCCGTTGACGATACTTATATAATAATATATCACACTTTTTGCAATATGTCAATATATTTCTTTTCTCCGAAAATATTATTCCCCTGCACAGACAGGGGAGTTATTTTTTGTTCATTAATTTATCGAAATCTGATTTTTTTATTTTTATTTTCTTATGTGCGTATTTTTCAGTTAATTTATTGGATATTACCCTTGAAAGTATAATTCCGCCGACAGCGGTAACAACCGTTAATATTGCCGAAACAACGGGATTTTCAAAAATCACAAGCATAAAGCCACCCGCAGCCATAAAAATTACTGCAAGGAAATATCCGAGAAACTGAAATATAATTTCAAGTCCGTAGCTGTATGATTCTTCTGTTATATATTCCTCATCGGCATTTTCCTTGTTTTCGTCTAATTCCTGCATTTTACACCCCCGTCAGAATTTGAAAGCGAGTTCGTTTCTCACTTCATAAAGCCTGTTTACGAGTGCGAGTTCGCTTTTTGAAAGTTTCCTGCCCGATGAATATATAAGAAAATCTTTGAATTTATTGTCGGGGAATATGCATTTTCTCTGGACAAGCCCGTATTTTCCGCATAAGCTTTCGGGGACGGGTGAATCAAGCATGAACGACTGCGGAACGGTAAGAAGAAAATCAAGGGAACTTCCCCTGTCGAACATACAAATCCGCCTTGTTTTCGTGCCTTCGGGACGGTTCGCATCGAAAAGCCTTTCAACCGCACCCGAAACATAGGGAACTGCGTCATCTCCCTGAGTTAATTCCGCATAGTGTGCGGAAAGTTCCGCATATGTCAGGTTTTCATTTTCTGCGGCGGGGTGTTCCGCAGACATAACCGCAAGCATTTCATATTCCCACAAAAGCTGACATTCAAGATTTTTTTCTTTGAGAAAATCAAAGAAATATTTTTCATGGACGGCATTGAATCTGATTATACCGAAATTATAGCCGTTTTCCCTTACGTTTTCGATAGTGCGGAGGGAATTTGTCTCGCAGAAATATACTTCCATATCGTCAGACGAATCCGAGGCGGCTATATACTCCGAAAAAGCCTTTGATATATAGCCTGCCCTCGGAACGGATATACGCATTTTTCTCTCTTTTTGTCTTTCGGGAGAACTTATTGCCTCCATGTTGTCAATCTGCATGAGAATCTGCTTTGCACAGGCAAGAAATTTCATGCCCTGGTCTGTCGGGATAACGCCCTTTGAAGTCCTGCGGAAAATAGTTATCCCCAGTGAATTTTCAAGTTCCTTTATGGCTTTGCTGAGATTGGGCTGAGCCATGTAGAGATTTTCAGCAGCCTGAGTTATTGAGCGTGTTTTTTCTATCTCAACAGCATATTTAAAATGTAGAGTATTCATGGTTCAGTCCTTTCAGAATTGAAAATAATTAAATTAATTTACGGTATGTATTCACCGTCAAGGGGACGTGCAGCCTGAACAAAAAATGTTTCCCAGTACCAGCGGTAAGTTGAATTTTCGCTGTATGCGACACCTATGCCCATATGTGTATTCTGAGGCAGCATTATTTCCTGCCAGTGACCCTGCGTTGAGCTTCTCCACTGTTCAAGCGTTCCGCTTACGGTTGAAGCACCTGCGGCTATATCCTCTCCTGCGTGGTAATAGGGGACTTTCACATCATCAAGTATTGAAAAACAGCTTGACCCGTCAGGGCGGTAATGGCTGAAAGTTCCGACTATTTCCTTTGCCCTTATGTCTGATATTTCCATAAGGTAGGGTGTAATTTTCAGGGGTTGAAGTCCTGCGGCAACTCTCTCCTTGTTTATTTCCCGTCCCATTTCAAGTGCAAAGGCTTTTAATTTTTCTTCCTGTTCGTTTGAAGTGTCGGGGTTGTCCGAAGGATTGTCCGAGGTTTTTTCCGCAAGGTAATAATCTATAAGCATATCTCCGCCTGTTGATGTATAGGCATAATAGTTCAGAACGTCCGATGCATCAGAGGAATCTATATTTCCGCTTTTGTTCACATCGGCAGCCTGTTTCTGTGCATTTGAAAAATGTGAAATTCCATATGTTGAAATTGATGAATATTCACTGAGAATCATTGAGGCATCGGAAGAATCTATACTTCCCGAACCGTTGACATCTCCGAGAGAATAAGCTGCATTTGCCGAAAAATCCGCATTAAAGCTCATACAGACGGCAAATGCCGAAAGAAAAACGGTAAGAATCTTTTTCATAATGATACCGCCTTTCATTTTTCGTCAATTTTTCTGACGGGCTTGCACGGGTTGCCTACGGCAAGAAATCCCGAAGGGATATCGTCAACTACTACGCTTCCTCCTCCTATAACAACATTGTCGCCTATTGTGACTCCCGGCATAACGCAGACATTTCCGCCTATCCAAACATCATTTCCGACTTTTATGGGCTTTGCGTATTCAAGACCCTGATTTCTTGATTCAGCATCAAGAGGGTGACCTGCCGTATAGAATCCGCAGTTCGGACCTATAAAGACATTGTTTCCGAAAACCACTTCCGCACAGTCAAGAATAACGCAGTTATGGTTTGCATAGAAGTTATCGCCTATGATTATGTTATAGCCGTAATCACAGAAGAAATTCGCCTCTATCCAAGTGTTTTCGCCTCTGAGGGCGAGAAGTCTGTCGAGTATGCGCTCTTTTTTCTGGTAGTCGTTGTAGGTTATTGCGTTGTACTCCGCACAGAGTTTTTTTGCGGTAACTCTTTCAGCAACAAGTTCCCTGTCGTTTCCGTGATAGAGTTCGCCTGCCTGTTGTTTTTCCTTTTCGGTCATTTAAAGCACCTCCTTATTTAATTATATTTAAAATCGTCAAATTTCGCCTTTTGTGGCTTGACTATTCACTCACTCCGCTTTGCTGCGTTCATTTTCAGTGCAAGGCGCAAATTTTCCTTTTATATTATCTCTTGCTTCCTTTTGCTCCGAAACTTCCGCCCATTGAGAGAATATTCGTATCAAATGTATAATTTATCTTCTGGCTCTGGCGGTGACGCTTTAATGCAAGCTGTATCATTCTTTCGAGGAGCTGAGGATATTTAACGCCTTTGGGTTCCCACAGATAGAACGCAAGCGAACCGGGAATCGTGTTTATTTCATTGATATACACTTTATCCGTTGCCATATCTATCATGAAATCTATTCTTGTAACGCCGTTGCAGCCGAGATATTTAAATGCCTCAACAGCAGTTTTCCTGATAAATTCGTCCTGCTCCTTGGTGATATCTGCGGGGATTTTTCTTTTGAGAGTAGCCATACCCTTGCTGCCGCCTGATTTTCCGCCGCCGACATATTTCTGCTCATAGCTTAAAATATCATCATCGCTTGCCTGAACGGGTTCTTCACAGACAGAAGCCTCAGCTTCTTCGCTGTCACCGACTACCGAGCAGTTTATTTCTTTAAGCTGAACAACAGCGGGTTCTACGAGGATTCTGTCAGCAAATTCAAAAGCCTCCTCCATTGATTTTACAAGTCCGTCATGGTCTTTTGCCTTTGAAATTCCGACACTTGAACCGAGGTTTATGGGCTTTACGATTACGGGGTAGCCGAATTTCTTTTCAACTTCCGCAACACATTCCTCAACTCTGTCCAAATCAAAGCTTGAAAAACGACAGCAGTCAAGAACGGGGAAACCTGCATCTTTGAGTAATATTTTCATTACGAATTTATCCATTCCGACAGCGGACGCAATAACGTCACAGCCGACATAAGGCAGGTCAAGCGTCTGCAAATAGCCCTGCAAAGCACCGTCCTCAACGTTTGTTCCGTGTACAATCGGGAAAGCTATATCTATATCCGATATGAGATTTGAGCCGAACATTTTTGTTTTCTGGCGGATAAGCTGAACTTTTCCCTCACTTCTGACAAAAACACATTCCGTACACTCAGCGAGAAGTGCGGGAATATCCTTGAACGAATTTATATCCGTGAGCTTTTCGCCCGTGTAAAATTCGCTCTTTTTTGTCATGTAAACAGGGATTATATTATATTTCTCCTTGTTCATGCTTGCCATAGCCTGAACAGCGGAAATTACGGATACTTCATGTTCAACGCTTCTTCCGCCGAACAAAACAGCCATATTAATCTTCATCTTAATTATCTCCTTATTAAATATAATTATTTTAATAGTTGTCGGGCAAATCGTTTTCAAGAAGAACTACTTTCTTCTTACTTGTCTGATATGCCTGAACTTTTGCAAGTGCGTCATTGAGATTATCGGCTACATAGACGTTATCCATGTTGTAGCCTGCATCTTTTATGCCGTTGTAAATGGGAACAGTCTGATTTTTTCCGACAAGGACTATATAGTCACAGGCTTTTGCAGCCTCCTGACCGAACTCAAAATTCAGTTCTTCCTGCTTTGCACCGAGTTCAACCATTCCGGGGGTTACAAGTATTCTGCACGCATCAAACAAGCCGAGTACATTTAACGCCGCACGGCAGCCGCTGGGATTTGAATTGTATGCGTCATCTATATATGTAACTCCGCCGCCCTTGTCTAAAAGCTGTAAACGGTGCGGAACAGAGGCTATTCTCTTTACGGGGAGAACAAGTTTTTCAAGGGATATTCCCGTGCCGTTGGCATAGGCGATAGCACCGAGGAGATTCTGAACACTGTGTTCACCGAGTAATTTTGTGGTAAATCTGCATGATTTTCCGTCAGGGGCAGTCACGGTAAATTCCGTACCCCTGTCTGAAACGGAAATATCCGTTCCTCTGTAATGGCTTCCCTCAGATGTTCCGTAGAGAACTGCGTTCGGATATTCGGGGGCTTTTTTTCTTATGTATTCGTTGTCATTGTTCAGATAAATCTTTCCGCCCTTGGATTTAACGCAGTCGGCAAGTTCAAACTTTGTATTTATTACATTTTCGATAGAGTTAAAAGTTTCCAGATGCTGAGGACCTACGGAAGTTATAATTCCGTCATGCGGCTCGGCAATATCGCAGAGTTCCTTTATTTCGTGGACACGCCTTGCACCCATTTCGCATATGAAGTATTCGTGTGTGGGTCTTAAATCACGCCTTACGGTAATAGTTACGCCCATGGGAGTATTGAAACTTTCGGGAGTTTTAAGCGTTTCATACTGAGATGACAATAATTCGCTGAGATAGAATTTCATGCTTGTTTTGCCGTAACTTCCCGTGATTCCTACTTTGTGCAAATCAGGCATTGAGGCAAGCTTTTTCTTTGCGTCATTGATATACCAGTTATTTATTGAAGTTTCAAGGGGCTTGTTAATCAGATTTGAAAGCGGTACGAGTATGGGAGTAAGATACAATCCGCAGCCCACAATTATAAAAGGCAGATTGTTTGTAAATCTTGTTCCGCTGTAAACCTGCACCCTGTCAGCCGAGAAAAACGCTCCCACGAATATTATCGCAATAAGTATAAAGAAAGTCGTAAGCATACGCTTTACCCTTGGGGTATATTTAAAGGGCTTTTTGAATTTCTTTCCGGGTTTGTTTTTTACCGCAATAGCAATATTTAAAACAGTCAGAACAGAACTTATAAAAATTGAAATATTATTTTTCCCTTCAACAAGAACGTGTTTTTCGGGCATATATATTACGGGATTTGTAAAAAGCAATGAAAGCTGAATCAGCAGAAAAATACAAAGCGGAATGTATCTGCCTTTGTTTTTCTTCATCCACCACGAATGTTCGGGGGTTTTGTAACCGTTAAGCTGTAACATATGAAACTCACGCAGGGACAGGAATATCACTGACGCAAGGGCAACAGCCGCATAAATAAACCATATAACTATATCCATATTTTCTCCTTATTTAGAATCGTCAAATTTGCGCTTTTGGGGCTTGTGCTTTCGTTCACTCCGTAAACTGCGTTCACTCTCAGCACAAGGCGCAAATTTTCCTCTTATTTAAAATAATTAATCTTCTATTTTCATGAACGAACACATTACACGGTTGAAAGTATACTGCTGTTCAAGGAAAGAATAATGCCCTGCATTTTCGAGCTTTACAAGACCTGCATCGGGAATGAGTTTCTCCATTTTTTCGCCGTCCGAAAGCGGTGTGGCGGTATCATTCACGCCCCATACAAGAAGTGTCGGGCATTTTATATTCGGGAGATGAGGTTCTAAGTCCTCATTTACGGTCTTTACAAGCACCTGACGCATGAGGGGAGATGCTGCGGCATAGTCGGCACTTCCCATTTTCTTTCTGAAATTTTCGAGGGCATCGGGAGCTAATTTTTTAACTATTCCGTTTGAAAGAATTGCCTTTCCTGCCTTGTAATAATATGTACGGAAACTTTTTTTGTTATTTTTCGGAGGAAGTATTCCCGCACTGTCAACGAGTATAACTTTTGACACCTTAAAGGGGAGGTTTTTGCGTTTTTCGTCCGAGTGCATTTTTATTATAACTCTGCCTCCGAAACTGTGACCGAGGAACATAATTTCCTTGTTGTCGTAATCTTTAAGGAAATCAATTACGAAATCCACATAATCCCCGACAGCCCACGCAGAGGGCGGTTCCTGACTTTCACCGAAACCCGGCATATCCATAGCGACTACCTTATATTTTTTTGAAAGCAGGTCAATAAGATTTGCAAAGAGTTTGATATTGCTGCCCCAGCCGTGAAGCAGTACAATCAAATCGCCCTCGCCCTTTTCTTCATAGTTTATCCTGATATTATTTACTGTTTTAAACAATTTCACTATCTCCATTTACAGAAATTTCCTTCCGTTACATTCTATGAAAAAGCGGGAGAACCTATGCGGAAGGCTTTACATACACATTAATTATATCATGATAAATAAACAATGTCAATTATTTTGGTGGGAATATTTTACAGTTTCGACAAGATTAATTTGGTAATAACGGCTAAAAGCATTTCATATAATTTATTTGTATTTTTAATTACATCGGGGTGTATGTTATGATAACAAATTATCTTATAAGAAAAATTTTTATATTAATTGCCTGCATATCTTTATTTCTCACACCTTTCAGGAATTTTCCCGAAAAAAACAAGACAATTCCCGAAAACGCAAAAATTATCCGCAGACTTGATTCTCGTGAGGACAGAACTGTTAAAACTGCGAAAAAAATCCCCGTTTACGAACTTCCGACAGTTTCAATTACAGATTTCAATAACGGCGGAATTTCGGAATATATTATAATATATAAAAAAATCTGGAACGCTGATACTGAACATTATGACAATTACGCAGTTGACGGGAACGGAAATTTAATAAAAGTCTGGGAAAGCGGTGATGTTATACAATGGTATGAAAATTCGGAAATTCCCCTCTGCTGGCAGGCAATAAAACATAATGACATTTACTATGATTTCTATAATCCCGCAACAAACAAATATCTCTCCCCCGTAAGCGAAAACTGCATATCGGATACAAGAATCGGCATCACTCTCGGAGGAATCGCCGAAAACACCTATTCTTCCGCAATTGAGGCTTGGAACAATAATACATGGAACTGGTACGGGCTTACATATATCGGAAACGATACAAACGCAGACGGTGAATATATAATATCAGATAACGAAATTCCCGAACTCAGTGCGGAAGAAAACTGTTCCGAAAAATTTATATTTGCGGTATTGGGTGATATTCCGCCCTTTGCGCCTGTTGAAACTGTTGACAATAATTCAAAAGGCATAGATATTAAAATATTCAATTATGAGAAAAATTCTCAGGCGGGAATAATAGGGAATGACCAATGGACGGGTGACGGCGGAGGAAGAACAGAAAATCTTGTCGGAAATATCCTCGGAAATGACGGTTTTCCGATAGCTGTTAAAAACAATAATAAATCCCTTGCACCGCTTTTCAACAACAGTGACCTTGTAACGGAATATTACACAGTCAACGGACTTTTCCTGAAAAGTACATACGAAGAAACAGGATATTTTGAATACAGTTGCTTTGAAAATTCCGCAGTTATCGAAAGAAATAATATTCCCAACGGCGGAGAAACAAATTTTTCAGTATATCATGAACTTGTAACGCCACGCAAAAGCGACAGATTTTCGTGTTGCAGGGGAAATTTTCTGCCTTTCAATCATGCGGGAAATAAATTTTCCCATAATCTCTATAACAGTGACGGAAGCCTAAAAAGCGATGATGACCCACGTAAAAATGAAAAATTATATATTTCTGAATCTGCGGATTATTATTTCGGAATGTCCATAGAAACGGATTTTATGATTCCGAAAAACGGCTGTGACACGAACGGAAACCCCGTCATATTTGAATTTAACGGCGATGACGATTTCTGGCTTTTTATAGACAATGTTCTTGTCATGGACATAGGCGGTATACATAATGCACTCAACGGAAGCATAAATTTTTCATCAGGGGAGATTAAAATATTTGACGGCACAAACAAAAACACTTACACTGTCACAAACATATATGAACAGTTCAGAACAGCGGGAATTTTCCCTGACGGCACTCAATGGGACGACAGCAAAACAGATATTTATTTCAGCAACGGAATATTTAAAGATTACAGCACCCATAATATGAAAATATTCTACATGGAAAGAGGAGCAGGTGCATCAAATCTCAAACTTAAATTCAATCTTTCAACTGTTGAAAACGACAGCATATTTTTAAGCAAAGACTGCACAGGCGACTTTGACAGAAAATATCCCTTTCAGCTTTACTATAAAAATTCATCGGGGGATTTTGTTCTTTATAACAATACAGAAAATTCAGCACCCGTATATGAAAACAGTTCGGACGAAATCCCGTATGAGGAAACTTTTGAGACATATAACAGCGTTTACTTCATAAAATCAGGGGAAACTGCGGAATTTAAACTCCCGAATCCGAATACGGAATATTATTTCAGGGAGATAAATTTAAACACGGAAGAATATAATCAAACCGAAATAAACGGAGAAATTTTCTACGGCAGGGAGGATAATATCTATAAAAATATAACTTTCAACGATAAATATATTGACATAAGTTCGGACACCGATACCCCGACAAACAGAAAAAAAGTAATTTTTACAAACCATATCTCCCCAGAATATCCGAAAGATTTGAAAATAACAAAAAAAGTCGTGTTCAAAAATCAGAACGGCGAATATGAAAATATTCAACAGGATAATTCAAAATTTGAGTTTCAGGTTGAATTTATGGACGAAAACGGAAATTTTATCCCCTACAACAAGGGAGAATATTATCTCACCGACAGCGAAAACAATTATTATAAATATTCCAACGGTATATTAACCAAAAGCGATTCACCGACAATATGCAGTATATCGGGCGCAAACGGTTCAATCGCAGGTGTTCCGAACGGCTTTACGGTCATAATAAAAAATATCCTGCCCGATACTGTTTTCAAAGTGTACGAACAGGAAAACAAAATGCCTGACGGATATAAAACCCTTGAATATATCTGCGGACAGGAAAACAATGAGGACAGCTATTTCTATACAGACAGCCCCAATATCGGCACAGTCACGGAAAATCACAACCCGAATATAATTGTTGTGAACGAAAAATATTTGACATCAGAGGAAAAATACGGAAACATAAAAATAATAAAAAATATTAATAAATCAAATCCCGAAACAGGTGCAAATATTTTCATGTTCGGGATTACAAACCTTGAAAACAACAACAAGTATACAGTCTGCCTGAATCTTGAAAATAAATTAACTTCTTCGGAATATGTAAAAAATATACCCGTGGGAAGATATAAAATTGAGGAACTTTCCGTCCTCGGATATGAGACCGTTTCCGTGGACTCAGACAGCATAAGCCCCGATTTCAGCGGAAAAACAATCGCTTATATAACAGTTTCCGAAAACAAAACCGTAACTGTAACCTATGAAAACAATCTCACAGACAAAGAAATTTACAAATCTTTTGCAGACAATTATATAAATTACAATAACGAGGCTGAAACATGAAATTAAAAAATATAATTTTAATAATATCATTGGTTATAATTTTCCTGATATCATCATCAATGGCATATTTTTCGGGGAGCGAAAAAATTTCAAACCGCCTGCACGGATATTCCGAAAATGATAATAATATTTACAAATATCTCCGAATCGAAACAGATGAAAATTTTCAACAGCCCGAAAATTCAGATATTTTCATGAAAGATATAAAAATTAAAAACACGGGAAATACGGATTGCTTTGTAAGGGTAAGGCTTGAATTTTCATCGTCCGAATACGAAAACATATCGTTTTTTTCGTACAGCAAGGAAAAAAATTCCGATACATATATTCCCGCAAAAGATTTAAAAAATTACCCTCCCGAAAACTGGGTATATTCAGACGGATTTTATTATTACAAAAATTTGCTCCCTCCGAACGATTCAACGGAAAGCCTTATAAAATGGGTGAAAACCGTCTTTCCCGAAAATATAAAAGATAAAAATTATCATATATTTGTATACGCCGAGGCGATAGGTGCGGAAATTTCCGATTCTTACTTAAATGCATGGGCATAAAAATCTCCCCTTGACGGGGAGAATTTTTTTATATTCCGAGTATTCTTGCGGCTTTGAGAATAACTACCTGAGTTTTTCCGTCCTTTATTTTTCCGTCCATGACGAGTTCAACGGCTTCCGAAAGCGGAATTTTCTCAACGTCAAGAAATTCATCGGGGTCAAGATTCTGTTTTTCAAAGCTTAATCCCCTTGCAAGGTACATATGTGTTATTTCGGAATTGTATGCGGGAGTGGGGTACATTTCTCCGAGGTAGATATATTCCGTACAGGTACAGCCTGTTTCTTCGAGGAGTTCACGTTTTCCGCACTGTGCGTGGTCTTCGCCCTTTTCGAGTTTTCCTGCGGGGACTTCCCTTGTTACGGTTCTGAACGGATAACGGAACTGCTTGACGAGATATATCTCGTTGTTGTCGGTCACGGGTATGACGCATACACCACCGTGATGAAGGAGGACATCTCTTATTGTTTCATTGCCGTTTTCGAGTTCAACGGTATCATGAGTTATAGTAAAGATAGGTCCTTCGTAGATTGTTTCGCTTTTGAGTGTTTTTTCCTGTAAATGCATTATTTTTTCCTCTTTCTTGTTAATTTTTCTATATACTGTTCCGATGCGCTTAATTTCTGGCGTGAATCGTAGTCATAAGTGTGGCTTACATTGTAATATTTTTTCTTTTTATTTCCTACACTGCATATCAATACATATGCCGTAAGGAGTACAATGCCTGCTGCGGAAACTACAATTCCCATTTTAAGACCGGGGGTTTCATAAGTGAAAACTATTTCGTTTTCGCCTTCTTCCGCCCTGACAGCCATAAATCCGTGTGATACTTTTTCAACATCAACGGGCTGACCGTTTACCTTTGCGGTCCAGCCCTCGCTGTAAGGCACGCTGAAAAATACAAGCTGAGGCTTTTCAAGGCTTATTATTGAGGTAAAGCCCTTTGAATCATATGTGAACGAACTTGAACATTTCTGCTGTTTTTCCTCGCAGAACTGCCTGTATGATTCTCTTGTGACGGTAGATGCAAGCGTTCCTGAGATATCTTCCATTATGTCATGGTATTTTTCCACCTGTTCATCTGAAAGAATAACCGCTTTCATTAAAAGTTTTTCAATAGTTCTTTTGGGTGTGTCTTCAACTCTTTTTTCCGTCATGTAGGTATCATAGGCAAATCCCATGGGAACATAAAGCTTGTTTTCATATATTTCGTAATAATCGTTTTCGGCAACGTATTCAAAGCCTTCAAGCTGTTTTGAAATATTCGCATAATTCGGGTTTATCTCATCGTTCGGGTCATCGTTTATAACATAGTCATCGCCTATTCCCTGCAAATACCACGTATCCGAAAGTTTCTGCCTGTAATAATATTTAACGGAAAACAGCCCTCTGATTGCATAGTGTGATATGTCAGCCCTTGACGCAACATCTCTCTGTATGCCGAAATCATTGTAGAAATCCATGATTGAAGTATTTACAACACTCTGAAAAGCCCTCATATTCGGCAAGCCCCAGACCATTGTATAATTATCGCAGTCATTGGATATATCCACACGGAAGAAATTATCCTCCGAAACCTGTTCATAAACTCTGTCTTTTCCGTTGAGAACGCTGTCTATATATTTGTGTGATTCTTCAATGCTGTCCGCACCGTAAAGGACGGCTGTAAGCGTACAAACAATACAGGTAAACACTGTCGCCCATACAGTTCCTATGCCTGTACAGCGGTTGTTTTTCCTGTAACTGAAAATTATTCCCGCTGCGATAAGGCTTGCCACGGCAACACCAAGACAAAGGAAGAAATAAAGATTGTCGCTTGCAAATTCAAAATATCTTACTTCATCATCTTTCCATACGGGCAGGCAGGCAATTATTCCGTATGCCGCAAGGAATACCGCATTTATTGTCACCGCAGGCTTTATATCCGCATTTTCTTCATCAAGGGTTCTCGCCGTCATCATAGCAAATATGAGTATGGGCATATAGAACCACCTTGCATAATAATAGCTGTTTCCAAGCTGGAAAAAGCTGTTGAGAATGGGAATAAAGGCAAATACAACACAGAGAAGTGAAAGTCTTGTTGCCCAGTGTTTTTTCTTTGTGCGGATAAACGTTATAACGCCGACCATTGAGAACAACGGGAAATATCCGCCGATAGATGCCCATTTTTCATAGTCCGAATAGAATAAGTTCGGTCTTGCGGGAACATCAACAGGCATGAAGAACGACTGTATAACTCTCGGTATTACCGTGTTGTCGCTGTACATTGTCAGGTCGTGTCCGTAGCTGTGTTCGCTGACACGGTAATTTCCCATTATAAGCATTGCGGACGGGAGAATAACAAATCCTGCTATCATAACTCCTGCGACAGCCTCAATTGCAAGCCCTATGAATTTTTTCTGCGTGAGGCGGAAATCGTCCGAAAGCGCACGGATAAAATAATACATTATAAGAAATACGCACTGTCCCGCAAAGAAATAATAATTCACTATTGCCATGACTGCAACAATGACCGCAAACCAGCCTTTTCTGTCATTGTTTACTTTTTCCTCCATAGCTATAAGCATAAGTGGAAAAAGTGCGGTTACGTCCTGAAAATGATTGAAAAATAAATTAAATATCTGGAATCCCGAAAATGCATAGAGAAGTCCGCCGACAAGTGCCATGTTTTTGTTTCTGACAAAACGCCTTATATATGCGTATGCCGTCATAGCCGCAACACCGTGCTTTATTGAGAGTATCACGGGCATTGAGAAAGTCACAAGCGAACGGGGCAGCAATACGGTAAGCCAGAAAAACGGACTGCCTATAAGATAAAAAGAATAAGATGTCAGCAAATCCGAACCCAAATCAGTAAACCAGTTCCAGCCGAACTGACCGTTTCTTATTGCGTCGTTGAGAAGATTGTAAAAGGGTATCTGCTGTGCGTTATAGTCGCCGTAATAGATAAAATAACCCTTTTCGGCTATCATTATGGGAATCAGCGATATCATAAGTGCCGAAAATCCGAGAATAAAAGCCATAAAATATTTTTCACGACCGTATCGTGAAGTGTTTTTATACATATATACCTCCGAAATTTATATTAATTTCCTGTTTTTTCAATTGCAATTTTTTCTCTTTTTTTGATTAGTTTCTTTATGGATTTCAGAATAACTCCGACAGTGATATCAAACAAGCCCGTTGCCGATGCAAAAAGCGCAAAAGGCACAAGCATTGTCGAACCTGCGTAGAATAAAAGTTCTCCCGTGTATATATATGCAACTGCCGAACCGGGAACAGACAAAATACCTGCAAGAAGTATGATTATACCGCCGAAAAAGAAAATATTTCCGTAAAATCCCAGAACATATTTGGCTTTTCTGTCAAGGATAACGGCTATCCATATAAACAGCACAACCGTAAGGGCTGTAAATATTCCGAGAGTTATATATTGAAAGACATAGTTTAATTTTCCGAAATTAAAATCTGTTTTCACACTCCATGAAGAAATAAGCAGATTTGCGGCGGCTTCTTTTCTGTCAAGCTGTTTTCTTATTGCGTTGTAGTCGCCTTTTTTCATTGAATAATTAAAAGCTTTTTCTGCCGAATCGGAATTTCTCTTAAAAAATTCAACCATTTCATTTGTGGTAACGGTTGGTTCAGTGCCTTTGCCGTTTATTATATAATCCACATAAAGACCGACTTTCTCCGAGGCAAAATCAAGAAAATCCGAATTTACCATAAAATCCCTGAACTGTGATTTATTTATTCCCTCATCATTGATATTTCCGAAATCAATGGAATCATATATAATATCCGAAAAATTCTCCCCGTTTGATTCCGTGTCCATTAAGACGGAAGTTTTCATGTTTCTCACGGCATTTGCGGAAGTTTTCCCCGAAACTCCGAGCTTTACGCAGAAACAAAGACTAACGCAGACAAAAAGCACAAGGGCGGGAATCATCACAAAAAAAGAACATACAAGCTTTCCGAAACCTGTTTTTTCGGTATGCCTGCTGTCTTTGTATATGGTATTCTCAAAATACTGCGTATCCTGTGTTTCTTCCTCAGAAATATCCTGATTTTCGGGCAGTGTGGGCGGAATATATTCTTCCGAAATTTCGGGCGGTTTTTCTTCTGTATCAATGAAAACATCATCATTCCGCAATTCTTCCGCTTTGTCTGAATCTTTTTCAAGAGAAATTACACTTTCGGATTTTTTTCCGCAGTTATTGCAGAAAACGGCATCTTCACCCATATCATTGCCACAATATTTACATTTCATGTTTTCCCCTCCGAATCTGTTTTTTTCATTATACAACAGAAAAAATAATCTGTCAACTTATTATCAGAGGCATTAAGTAAAGATTTTTCCAAATTCATCAATTTACACAAAAAGCTGTCCCGCAGAAACGGGACAGCCTTTTACATTAATGAAAGGAAGTGATAGTTATCAGTCTTTTTTCTTTTTTGAAAGAACAGTAAATACAGTGAGTGCAACTGCTGCTGCGCCTGTACCTGCTGCTGCTATCGGGAATGATACACCTGTCTTGGGTGAATCGGTCTTTTTAACTTCTTTCTTGGCATCTTTCTTAGCCTCAGACTTGGGAGCTGCGGAAGAAGCCTTGCCGTGAAGTCCTGTGTAGTCTTTGAGTTCAAAATTAACAACGTTTTCGTTGGGGTCTGCTGTGTAGTCAAACAGAGGTGTTTTGTTCTTTACGTTTGAAATCCTGATATCTGCATCTTTGCCTTCAAGAGAAGCGGTTACATCAGCGTCAACGCCGTGTGCCTTGAATGCATCTTTAAGCTCATCTACACTCTCAGGTCCTATAAGATAGCCTACCTTGTGGTCTTTATCGAGCATATTGTATTCAACGCCTGCTGTATACGGGTCTTTTACCTGATAGTTGTCGCCAACCTCATACATTGTGTACAGATGAATAGAACTTGCATCTCCTCTGCTGTCGGCAGAAACCTCTTCAAGGATAGTATCACCCACGAGGCTTACGGACATTTCTTCCTTGCCTACCTCAAAGATTCCGTTGTTTGTAAGGTGGAGCGGTACAAAGCTGGGAATTGTTGCAATTTTCTTAATCCAGTTGTCAGCCTTGTCATACTGCCAGATGTCATAACTGATTTTTGAACGATAGTTATTCATCACATCTTCTACACCGCCGCCGCTGGGAACTTCTCTTTCGTTTGTAGCCGTAATGAGTTCGGGAATACCGTCATTGCAGAAATCGTGGACAGTTGCGGCAAAAATACCGAGCATTTCGCTGTATACACGAACTTCTGTCTTGTCATCGGGGTGAATCAGCTCCTGTGGTCTTCCGAGTTCGGCTGTTTCGGAGATACCGCCCTCTATATTAACGGCATTAGCCATTTCGTTATTTACAAAATCATTGTAGATTTTATTATAGTCTATGTCCTTGTCTGCGAGCTGTGCCTTGCCCTTATCGGAATTTACATCAATGGGAGAATAAATATTTGTATCAATAACAACAGTAGTTGTTGTTGTGGTAGTGGTTTCAGCGCCAGCAGTAGTTGTTGTTCCGACAGAAACGGCAACAGCGGTTGCTTTTACTGCGGTTGCAGTTGTGGCTGTTTCTGTTGCGTATTCGTCAAACATTGAATCAACAGCGACAGTTGTTTCGGGAGCAGCATCTTCATATACGGCAGTTGTCACAATGTCGGTTTTCTCAGCGGGAACGGCAATTTCTCCGACAGGAGCGATATCCTCAACGGGTGCAGATTCCTGAACGGACTCCGCAACGTCCTCAACGGGAGCTGCAACGTCCTCAACGGGAGCAGTTTCCTCGGCGGAAATAATTTCTTCTGCCTGTGCATTGAGAGCCTGTCCGAAAATCATTGTGCTTCCTGCTGCGACAGCAGAGAGAACAGCGAGAATCTTCTTCATTTTCATAATCTTTTTCCTCCTATATCATACAAGTAAAGATATGGATATAACGTCCATAGGATTATTATATCACCATGATACGGGAATTTCAAGCAAATTGAAAAAAATTTTATATTATGCGGATTTTTTTGTTGACATAAACAAATATTAATGCAATTTTTGTATAATATAATGCATAAATTTTTTATTTTTACGGAAATAATGAAAAGCGGCTCACCCGTCAGGGGAAAAGCCGCTTTTATTTAAGAATCTTTTTTTGATTCAGTCGTTTCAGCCTGTGCTTTGAGGAGGTCTCTTATTTCTGTAAGAAGAACTTCTTCTTTGGGAGGCTCGGCAGGTTTTTCTTCTTCTTTCTTCTTGCCGAGTGCTATGGCAGCGTTTACGGCTTTAAGAAGCAGGAAAAGAATAAATGCTATGATAAGGAAGTTTACAACGGCTGAGATAAATGCTCCGTAGTTGAAAGAGATTCCGTTTATTTTGAACGAACCGCCCACTACCTGCATTACACCGTTTTCGTCTTTCTTTGCACCGCCCGTGCATACTGCAATAAGGGGATTGATGAAGCAGTCCGTCAGTGCGGTTACGATATTTCCGAAAGCAGCACCAACGATAACACCTATCGCCATATCCATTACATTGCCTTTGAGTGCAAATTCTTTAAATTCCTGCAATAGCTTTTTGAACATTGAAACTTCTCCTTTCTTTTATTATTCTATTCCAACCTCGGGGAGTGAAGGTATTTCTGCCTTTTCTTCCTTACTGGTCTTCTTAGCCTGCATATAGTCGGGAAGCTCTATCTTGTCGAGGTCATCAATATAAGCCTCTTTCTTTTTCGGGAGAGCCTCAACAGCCTTGTCCGCCTCTGCCATGAGAGCTTTTTTGTGTTCGGGGGTATAAGCCTCCAAATCATCGGCATTGACATCTGCTGTGGTATACATTTTTATCTGTGTTTTATATTTTTCTGCGGCTGCGAGCTTATTTGCGTCAACTTCTTTTGTAACGCCCATTATATCCTGTTGTTTTTCCTGTTTTTTGGCTTGCAGGTTGCTTGCATCGACAACTTCCGTCTGTTTCATGTAGAACTTGTTGAATTTGTCCGCATCGTTCTGTCTTAATTTTGAAGCATCGACAAAGGGGGTATCGCCCATGTAATCGACTTTCTTTTTCTCATTCCGTTTAAGTTTTGAGAAGTCAAGGTTATCGGTTGAAAGGTCGCCCATGTCATCATTGTTTTTATGTGAAGATTTTCCGAAGAAATCGTCTGTGCTTTCGTGTTTCTTTTCTTTTCCCTCATCGAAGAAATCCCAGAAATCGGCATTTGATTTCTTTTTGGTTTCGGTTTTTTCGGGTTTCGGGGGATTCTGCGAAACGCCGAGCTGTGGGAGTTCGTTTGCGGGTTTCTGGTTATTCTGTGGCTGTGCCGACTGCGGAGCGGGCTGGACGAGCTGGCTGTAAATCGGCATACCCTTTGAATCGTAACCCATTATCTGGGGCTGTCCGTACATTACGGGCTGTCCGTAAATCGGCATACCGCTCTGGTCATATCCCATTATCTGGGGCTGTCCGTACATCACGGGCTGTCCGTAAATCGGCATACCGTTCTGGTCATAGCCTATTATCTGGGGCTGTCCGTACATCATGGGCTGTCCGTAAATCGGCATACCGCTCTGGTCATAGCCTATTATCTGGGGCTGTCCGTACATCACGGGCTGATTGTACATCTGCTGCATACCCTGATTTGCATTTTTCTGTGACGGAACGGGCATATTCATCTGGGGCACATTCTGGTTTGCATTTTTCTGCGGCTGAGCGGGCATATTCATCTGAGGCATACCCTGCATACCATAATTTCTGTTTGCCTGCTGGTTGGGCATATTCATCTGGGGCATACCCTGCATACCGTAATTTCTGTTTGCCTGCTGGTTGGGCATATTCATCTGTGGCATACCCTGCATATTCTGATTTTGTTTCGGCTGCTGACCGGGCATTGATACTCTGTCGGCGTCAAGTTTGGGGATATACGGCTCATCGTACATACTGAAATCAAACTCCTCATCACTGTCATTGAGTTCGTCAGCCGTATACATATCCGATGCGGCATCTGACGGTGCAGTATCTCTTATTACAAAAGTTCCCGAACCGAAAGTAAAACCTGTTTTATTATCGGAAAATTCCTCCTCCGTATGATAACCGCCCATATCGACCTGTTCATAATTGACTTCCTGCGGATTTTCAAGGTTACTTCCGCATTTTACGCAAAACTTGAAACCTCTTTCGTTATTTGTTCCGCACTGACGGCAAACCACAAAAACCCCTCCTTTCGGTCGTTAGTATTCAATAATCACATCTGCACTACTGTTAATTATAGCATTACGGATTAAATAATGCAAGAGTTTTTCAAAAAATTGTGCATATCAGAAATAAATAAGCAGTATTATTTGTATATATTGCTGTAAAAACTGAATTTTTATGCCCGATATAGTCGGTTTATATAAATATGCACTGTATATAACGCTTTTTTTCGGTAAAGATACAAAATTTTTCTCAGCACTTGTATTTCTTAAAAAAGATGTGCTATAATACATTATATAGATATAATTTACTTTCCGCCAAAACGGAAGATTGGAGAAAACGATGTCAAAAAAGAAGGCAAAAAAACAGAACACAGCAGTAATCCTTGCCGAATTTTTCCTCTGCATTGCGATTATCGCCGCAGGTGTCTATTTCATCAAGGGAGCTGTTGACAAAAGCAAAAGCGTAAGTTCAACAGAACCGACAGAACCCGAAATTGTCGCAGAAACAGAACCCCCGACAGAACCCGACCCAATGGAAAACTTTGATACATATGACGCAAAATCAAAGGATATGTTCAAGGGCGACCTCATACTTGTAAACAATGACCACGAATATAAATCGGACGGCACTGAGGACCTCGTTGAAATAGGTCCTGAAAATGAAAAAACAGGCAGATATTACGTGAATGTTGTTCAGGACGACTATAAAATCCTCAGCGTTGTCTATGAACCTATGGCTGATATGATGCATGACTTCATTGAGGCTACTTCCATCGAAGACGTAATGCTCTACGGAACATACAGGTCAACCGAATTTCAGAGGGAACTCTACGAAAATGACCTCGCAGCCAACGGCTCGGAAGAATCAACCCTTGTCGCAAAACCCGGATACAGCGAACATGAAACAGGCTACGCTTTCGACTTCACAACTATGACAGACTATGACTATGACGGCACGGGCGAATATGCATGGTATACGAAAAACTGCTATAAATACGGCTTTATTCTCAGATACCCCGAAGGCAAGGAAAGCTTTACGCATATAGAATATGAACCTTGGCATTTCAGATATGTAGGTCTGCCCCATGCAACTTACATGACAAGATACAGCTTATGCCTTGAAGAATATATTGATATGCTTCACAGCTACACCTATGACGGTATGCACCTCGAAATAATTGACGACAACGGACAGAATTATGAAGTTTATTTCTATCCCGCAGATACAGCCTCCGAAACAACTGCAATTCCCGTTCCGAAAGATTCAAAATACGAAATATCGGGAAACAACATTGACGGATTTATTGTAACCGTATACAAAGACGAATTTTCTGCCGCTCCCGAAATATCCGAAGAAGAAACAACCACAGAAGAATCTGCGGGAGAATCCCCCGAAGAAGTTACGGAAGAAAATGCGGAAGAAGATATAGAAGATATAGAAGAATAACAAATCAACGGTCAGCCTGCGCTGACCGTTTTTTTATTACTGCACATAATAGCGCAGTATGCGGAATATTTTAAGCCTTGCTCTCGACATAAGCGCAGAAACAGCCTGCGGAGTTATTTCAAGCATTTCTCCTATTTCGGTTATGTTCATTCTCCTGAAATAATACATTTCTATTACTTCTTTCTGTCTTGGGGTGAGTTCATTCTGTACAACTCTCACAAGTACCCTTTTGAGATGTTCTGTTCTTTTGTTCCCTTCACTTCCGAAAAGTATTTCACGGATATTTTCGTCAGCCTCTCCCGTAAAGGTATCCGAATATGCATTACGAATTGCCACGTTCTTTCACTCTCCTCTGATATAATTCAAGATGCTGTATGATTTCCTCCATTTCACGGTGTTCACAATACAGGAGATTAATTCTTCTTGTCAGGTCAAGCTCTGCTATTTTTACTTCATCGCCCTGATTTTTCAGTAATTTTTCAATTTCCCTGAGTTCGGCTATACGTTTCTTTACTGCCGTACAGCTTTTGCGGTAATTTCTTATCATATCTGTCATTTAAATTCCTCCGTTCTTAAAGAACTAATGTTCTTTGGTAATATTTCTATTATAGAACAAAAGTTTCTTCTTGTCAATAGTTTGCGAACATATGTTTTTGTTTTAACATTTCGGCAACGTTGGAATTATATGAATATTTACGGAAATACCGCAGATTTTCAGTGTTTTAAATTCAGCGGAAAAATAATAAAAAAATCGCATTTCAAAAAAATCCGACAGGCATTTTCGGATTTCGGCTTTAAGAATAATAGCATTTTCTTTAACTGAAATAAAAAAACGCCTGCTCTTGCAGACGGTCAAAAAATGAAAAGATTCCGCAGCATAGGAGGAGACTGCGGAACCTTTCCTTAAAGAAGAGAGATATATTTTCAGTGAGTATTTTTTTAAATCCATGCCGCAGCAAGATTCTGTCATTCACTGACTGCGGTGATTTTATTTCTCAAAACGGCTGTTATACTCCTGATAAGCCTTGACTATCAGTTCGGCGCAAACCTTGTCGCCGAGTTCTGCGCTGTTAAGGCACATTGAATACATATCCTTGTCCTGCCAGCTTCTGCCCGTGTTGACATTGAAAAAAGTTTCACGGCGTTTGTCGGCTTTTTTGAGGATATTTTCGGCTTTGTTGGGGGCAAGCCCGTATTCTTCGACAGCCCTTTTTACTCTTGCCTCATGGGGGGCATATATATAGACGCTGAAACAGCCTTTTTCTTCGAGAATATAGCTTCCGCACCTGCCGACAAGCACGAAATTTTTTTCTCTTTCGGCTATTTCGGTAATTATTTTACTTTCCATTATGAAAACCTTGTCCGACAGCGGGAGATTTTCTTCCATTGACCTGCCGGGGTTAGCCGAGAGCAACAACGAATATATAAAGCTTGTGGGGACGCTTTCTTCTGCGGATTCAAGATATTCTGCGGATATACCGCATTTTTCGGCGGTCATTTCGAGAATCTGCCTGTTATAGCAGTTTATGCCGAGCATTTCTGCGGCGAGTTTACCGATAACGCTGCCACCGCTTCCGTATTGTCGTTCTATGGTTATGATTGGTTTTCTCATCGATATTACCGCCTTTCCTGACGGGAGAAAATATTAAAAGCCCCCGTATCTTTATTTTATTATACCACATTACACATAAATTTCAATATAATTCTCAAAAAAATATTGTTAATTTATAAAATTTCAGTGTTTTAAACAACAATCAAAACTGTTTATTGTTCATTTTGACATTAATATTTTTTAATTAATATAATAAATGCAATTCCGAAAATTGTATATCAACATGATAAAAAAATATCATTCCTGCTATTGACATATTGACAAAAATTATATATAATAGTATTTGAGGAACAATTTGATTTTGTTCACATTCTTCAAATCGGCTTGTTACCGATATGAAAACGATTATTTTTAGGAGGTACAATACAATGTCACTGACAAACAACCCCAATGTTTTAAAATGGGTTGACGAGATGATTGCTCTCTGTAAACCCGAAAAAGTTGTATGGATTGACGGCTCTCAGGAGCAGATTGATTCACTCATTGAAGAAGTTACTTCTCTCCCCGATGACAGCTGGGACAAGATGTACAAGCTCAATCAGGAAAAATATCCTAACTGCCTTTACCACAGAACACGTGCAAATGACGTTGCCCGTGTTGAGGACAGAACTTTCATCTGCTCAAAGGAAAAGAAAGGTGCAGGTCCTACAAACAACTGGATGGCTCCCGATGAGATGAAAGCTCTCCTTACTCCCATGTATGACGGCGTTATGAAGGGCAGAACAATGTACGTTATCCCCTATTCAATGGGTCCTATCGGTTCTCCTCTCGCAAAAGTAGGCGTTGAAGTTACCGATTCAATCTATGTTGTTCTCAACATGAACATCATGACAAGAATGGGCAAGCAGGCTTTTGAAAACCTCGGCGATACTTCCGATGATTTCGTAAGAGGTCTCCACTCAAAGGCTGACGTTGACCCCGAAAAGAGATATATCGTTCAGTTCCCCGAAGAAAATACCATCTGGTCAATCAACTCCGCTTACGGAGGAAACGTTCTCCTCGGAAAGAAATGCTTTGCTCTCCGTATCGCATCATTCCAGGGCAAGAACGAAGCTTGGATGGCTGAACATATGCTTATCCTCGGCGTTAAGAAACCCGACGGCGAAATCAAGTATATCACTGCTGCTTTCCCGTCTGCCTGCGGTAAGACAAACCTCGCTATGCTTATTCCCCCCGAGGGATACAAGAAGGACGGCTATGAAGTATTCACAGTCGGCGATGATATAGCTTGGATGAAGCCCGGCAAGGACGGCAGACTCTACGCTATCAACCCCGAAAACGGTTTCTTCGGCGTTGCTCCCGGAACTAACGAGAAGTCAAACTTCAATGCTCTTGCCTGCACAAAGAACGGTGCAATCTTCACAAACGTTGCTCTTGATAACAGTGACAATACTCCGTGGTGGGAAAAACTCACAAAGAATCCCCCCAAGGACGCTACAGAATGGAAGGGCGCAAAGGTTGACGGTGAGGCTTACACTGCTGAGGGCAACAAGCTCGCTCACCCCAATTCAAGATTTACTGCTCCCGCTCAGAACTGCCCCTGCATTTCTCCTGAGTTCAACAATCCCGAGGGTGTTCCCGTATCTGCTATCATTTTCGGCGGCAGACGTGCAACAACTGCTCCCCTTGTTTATCAGTCATTCGACTGGACACACGGTACATATATCGGTTCTGCTGTTTCTTCCGAAACAACTGCTGCCGCAACAGGTGCAGTAGGCGTTCTCCGTCATGACCCCATGGCTATGAAGCCTTTCATCGGCTACAATGTAGGCGACTACTGGGCTCACTGGCTCGAAATGGGCGCAAGACTCGGAAGCAAAGCTCCCAAGATTTTCAATGTAAACTGGTTCAGAACTGATGACGAAGGCAACTTCCTCTGGCCCGGATTCGGCGATAACATGAGAGTTATCGACTGGATTATCAAGAGAGTTGAAGGCAAGGTTGACGCTGTTGAAACTCCTATCGGTTTCCTCCCCAAGCCCGAAGATATCAACCTCGCAGGCATTGAGGACGAAGTTTCTCCCTCTGCTCTCGAAGCTCTCCTTACAGTAAACAAGGACGAATGGAAGAAAGAAATCGCTGAGATGAGAAGATACTATGACGAGGACATCAAGGCTAAGGGCGGTAATATCCCGCAGGCTCTCTATGATGAACTTGACATGATTGAGGCAAATCTCAACAAGTAATCAAATAATATGATTTCAAGCCGCAGGATTTCTGATATTGGAAATACTGCGGTTTGTTGACTAATCTAAAATATTGTGGTATAGTTGTTACTGAAATAAATCAAGGTTTGCATAATAAAGGAGATAATTTTATGATTGTTGCCGAATCAAATTATTATGAATTTGAAGAATATAAAAACATTGTTGAAAAATATGTAAACAACGATGCACGTGAGATTTGTTTTCAAAATAGAGTAATTGTGTGTCTTTTGGAAAAAATATTTATAAATGAAGAGAACATATGGATTGTAGATGTATCAACTCAATTTAAAAACAAGAAAAGTAAAAATCATACAAGAAATCCTTATGCTGGGGAACAAACTCCTGATTTGCTTGTTGCAGAAAATTGGGCTTATAAGAATGAAAATAGGAATATAAATTATTATGTTGTAATTGAAGTGAAATCTCCGATTCTTAATAAAAATGTAGTTAAAGACCTTACAGATATAAAACTGTTAGAAGAATTGACGGATTATATACAACATATAGACAAAGTAATTTTAACAGATTGCCATATGTGGCGTTTTTTCGAGAAAATAAAGACTATGCCGAAATTAAAACAAAAACTGACTGCACAATTTGAAGAAGTTTCTGTGGAAAAATTTACTCTTACGAATGGCGAAGTGGAAAAATTTACTCTTACGAATGGCGAAGATGAAAAACGAATTATTTTGCGTGTAACTAACAAACAGAATAATGAATGGATTATGGAAGAAAAGAAACAATTTATTTTGCATGATGGTAAAAATTGGATTACGAAAAAGATAAGTTCAGATATTCCATTTGAAATTAAAGGTGCTCCATTGACTGTAACTTTTAGTATAAATGAACCAGAGAACTGGAAAGAGTTTCTAGATTACATTAAAGATTTTGTTTTACCACAACAAAAGAATGAGTAATTGAAAAAACTCCCCTCTGCTTGTCCGCAGTAGGGGAGTTTTCTTATATCAAAGGTTTGTATTCTTATGAATTAGTCCTGTCCGTAGAGTGTTGTAAGTCTTGTCAGATAATCATATCTGTCCTTAGCATTAGCAACAGCAGCATCGAAAAGCTTCTCAGCTCTCTCAGGATTTGAACGAGCGAGTGAGTTGTAACGAACTTCACCCATGAGGAAGTTCTTGTATTCCTCAACATTGGGAGCTTTGGAATCAAGAGTAAAGGGATTCTTGCCCTCTTCCTTGAGAGTGGGATTGTATCTGTAAAGGTGCCAGTAACCTGCCTCAACAGCTTTCTTTTCCTCAGCCTGAGCAGTAGCCATACCTGTCTTGATACCGTGGTTGATACAAGGAGCATAGCAGATAACGATTGAAGGACCGTCATAAGCCTCAGCCTCAGCAAATGCCTTGATACACTGATTCATGTTAGCACCCATAGCAACGTGAGCGACATATACATAGCCGTAGCTCATTGCAATACCTGCGAGGTCTTTCTTCTTCATAACCTTACCTGCTGCTGCGAACTGAGCAATAGCACCTGTGGGAGTTGACTTGGAAGCCTGACCGCCTGTATTTGAGTAAACCTCTGTATCGAATACGAGGATATTAACGTTCTTGCCTGATGCGATTACGTGGTCAAGACCGCCGAAACCGATATCATAAGCCCAGCCGTCACCGCCGAATATCCACTGTGACTTCTTGCTGAGGTAATCCTTTTCAGCGAGGATAGCCTTAGCGTCATCACAGCCGCAAGCTTCGAGAACTTCAACGAGCTTATCGGTAGCGATACTGTTTGCAGCACCGTCATTGTATGTATTGAAGTATTCAGCAATAGCGTCCTTAACTTCCTGCTTTTCAGCCTTAGCTTCAAGAGCCTTAACCTTGTCGGTAACTCTCTTTCTAAGTGTTTCCTGAGCAAGGAACATACCGTAACCAAATTCTGCGTTGTCCTCAAAGAGTGAGTTGCTCCATGCAGGACCTCTGCCTTTCTTGTTTACAGTATAGGGAGTTGAGGGTGCGCTGCCGCCCCAGATTGAAGAACAGCCGGTAGCGTTGGCAATCATCATTCTGTCGCCAAAGAGCTGAGTAACGAGTTTAGCATAAGGAGTTTCGCCACAGCCTGCACAAGCACCTGAGAATTCGAGGAGGGGCTGTTTGAACTGTGAACCCTTAACTGTTTCAGCCTTAAACTTGTTAGCAACTTCGGGCTTTTCATCAAGAGTTACACCGTAGTTGAATACTTCCTGCTGGTCCATCTGAGAAGCGATAGGCTCCATAACGAGAGCTTTTTCCTTAGCGGGACAAACGTTTGCACAAACGCCGCAGCCTGTACAGTCAAGAGTTGAAACTGTCATAACGAATTTGAGGTCGTTGAGAGCGGGTTTGAAGTCAGCAGACTTTGTTGCGGCAGGAGCAGCAGCGAGTTCATCGGCTGTCATTGCAACGGGTCTGATTACAGCGTGAGGACATACATATGCACACTGATTACACTGGATACACTTTGAAGCGTCCCATGAAGGAACTTTTACAGCGATACCACGTTTTTCAAATGCAGCACTGCCCTGCGGGAATGTACCGTCAGCCATGTCAACGAATGTTGAAACGGGGAGAGTATCACCCTTCTGAGCGTTGCAGGGAATCTGGATATTATTTACATAGTCCTGAAGTTTCTTGTCTGCACATTCAACGTGAGCCATGCCCATCTGAGTATCAGCGCAGTTCTTCCAAGCTTCGGGAACGTCAACCTTAACGATGTTCTGGTGACCTGCATCAATAGCGTTCCAGTTCTTTTCAACAACGTCCTGACCCTTCTTGCTGTAAGAAGCTTCAGCAGCGGCTTTCATGTATTTGAGAGCGTCCTCGAAAGGAATGATGTTAGCAAGCTTGAAGAATGCAGACTGGAGAATTGTGTTGATTCTTGTACCCATGCCTGTTTCTTCACCGAGCTTAACGCCGTTGATGATGTAGAAGTTTATATTGTTTTCAGCAATATATCTCTTAACCTGTCCGGGGAGGTTTGCATCAAGTTCTTCGGGAGTCCAGATTGTGTTGAGGAGGAAAGTACCGCCGGGCTTGATATCGGAAACCAGATCGTACTTGTCGATATAGCTCTGGTTGTGACAGGCAACAAAGTCAGCCTTGTTGATGAGATATGTTGACTTGATGGGAGTCTTGCCGAAACGGAGGTGAGAAATTGTAACACCGCCTGATTTCTTTGAATCGTAAGCGAAATAAGCCTGAGCATAGAGGTCAGTATGGTCGCCTATGATTTTGATTGAGTTCTTGTTTGCACCAACAGTACCGTCAGAACCAAGACCCCAGAACTTACAAGCTGTTGTGCCTGCGGGAGCTGAATCGGGGTTAGCTTCGAGAGGAAGTGAGAGGTTTGTAACATCATCTTCGATACCGATAGTGAATCTCTTCTTGCTGTCGTTCTTGAATACAGCAACAATCTGAGCAGGAACAGTATCCTTTGAACCAAGACCGTAACGACCTGTGAATACAGGAATGTCATTGAACTTAGTACCTTTGAGAGCTGCAACAACGTCAAGGTAAAGAGGTTCGCCGAGTGAACCGGGTTCTTTTGTTCTGTCGAGAACGGAAATTCTCTTTACGCTGTCGGGAATAACTTCAACGAGCTTTTCAGCAACGAAAGGTCTGTAAAGACGAACCTTAACAAGACCGTACTTACCGCCCTGTGCGTTGAGGTAGTCAATAGTTTCTTCGATAGTTTCATTTACTGAACCCATAGCGATGATGATGTGTTCAGCATCAGCAGCACCGTAGTAGTTAAAGAGCTTGTAATCTGTACCGATAAGCTCATTTACCTTGTTCATGTAATCTTCAACGATAGCGGGGAGTGCATCATAATACTTGTTGCAAGCCTCACGAGCCTGGAAGAAGATATCAGGGTTCTGAGCAGAACCACGGAGAACAGGTCTTTCGGGGTGGAGCGCACCGTCTCTGAATCTCTGAGCAGCTTCTTTGTCAAGAAGGTCATAGAGAGTAGCATCGTCCCAGGTTTCAATTTTCTGGATTTCGTGAGATGTACGGAAACCGTCAAAGAAGTGGAGGAAAGGAACTCTGCCCTTTATTGTTGAAAGGTGAGCAACTGCACCGAGGTCCATAACTTCCTGTGCGCTTCCTGAACAGAGCATAGCATAACCTGTCTGACGGCAAGCGTAGATATCTGAGTGGTCACCGAAGATATTGAGAGCGTGTGAAGAAACGCATCTTGCGGAAACATGGATAACATTGGGGAGAAGTTCACCTGCGATTTTGTACATATTGGGAATCATAAGGAGAAGACCCTGTGATGCTGTATATGTAGTTGTGAGCGCACCTGCTGAGAGTGAGCCGTGAACAGTACCTGCTGCGCCTGCTTCGGACTGCATTTCAGCAACGGTAACAGGCTGACCGAAAAGGTTCTTCTTGTCCTTTGCAGACCAGCTGTCGGTAACTTCAGCCATTACAGATGAAGGGGTGATGGGGTAGATGGCAGCAACGTCAGTGAAGGGATATGATACCCAAGCGGCAGCGTTGTTACCGTCCATAGTTTTCATTTTTCTTTTGATAGCCATTGTTTGACCTCCTGTAAAAAATATCCAAGGGTTATGAGCGGAGTGAGTTCATCACAAAACCGCATATAACTTCATTAAACATTATATCACACTATAAATAAAAAGTAAACAACTTTTTTTGATTTTGAAAACTTTAAGTTACAATCAACAAATATGTGCATGATTTTTTGTTGAAACTTCTGAAAAAATATAAGGCTTTCAATATATTTCAGATGATTTGATGTAAAAAGCACAGATTTAAGGCTTATAAAGGATATTAAAAGAATAAACGGATTTATAAAAATTCATTGTGCATATTGCAACAAGAGAGAGTGATTTATTGTGAAAAATGCCAGAATTTCAGCCGAAATTATAATTTTTTTCAGTTTTCTCTTGACGAAACACTGAAAATCAGCTATAATGAATACAGTGTTAAATAATCTTTGGTCAATCGTGATTAAGTCTGTATTTTTATACAGATGATTGCAAGCAATTATTAACACTCGTTTTGTTGTCTCCTTTCTTTTGTTCTACACATATTTATTTTCTAATTTCATTTGCAACACCCCCGACACTTGTCGGGGAATTTTTTTAAAATATATAATTTAAGGGGGTTTGGGGGAAAAGCCGCCTTGCGCTGAAAGTGAACGTAGCAAAGCGCAGTGAACGAAAGCGCAATATTTCAAAAGCGGCGTTCACCCATTTTAAAATAAGGAGGTTTGGGGAAACAGGATTCAAAAGCGGTGTTCCCCCATTTCAGATACATTATGCTTATAATTTCAATAAAAGATATTGCCAAAAAAGAACAGCATACCCACGCACATAAACTGCTCAGGGAATGTCTTAAAAAATATAATATTAACTACAATGAAGAAACCAAAATACATAAAACAGAAATGGGAAAGCCCTCACTTGCGGACTATCCCGAAATAAAAT
>JAFYFU010000058.1 GCA_017543595.1 Ruminococcus sp.
ACAGCACCGCCTCCGCCTGATTTTTTTTCTGATTTTTTAGCCATAATAAACCTCCCGTTATTTATTTAAATTTATTGTTGTGCAATAGAAATTATTATAATCTTTTTTTATATTTTCGACAGCCTCAATTATATTTTCTTTACTTTGATAAGTTGAACGGCTGCCGTCATAAATAAAGGCGCAAAGGATAACATCATCATTTTTGAAATTATTTTCAAGCACATCTGAAATGCATTTTTGAACAATTTCGCTTGAATTTGCCCGTGTGCTGTCGAGTTCGTTTCCGTCAAGGCTTATGTCAAGTATTCCTATTGAATTATATTCAAGTTTGATTATTTTATTTTCGGAGAAATTTTCAAGAGCCTGACGGTATTCCCATGAACCGCTGTTTTCTGCAATTTCCTGCAATTCGGAAATCTGATTTTCGTGTTCCGAAATTAAATTGTTTACTTCTTCTTCATGTCGGGAATTTAAATTATTTACCTCTGATTCATGCTGATTGTTAATATCTTCAATTTCCTGAATATGGGAACTTTCAAGCTGTTGGATATCATTTTTATTTTGTTCTTTTAATTGCATCATTACCCAGAAAAGCATAATAAAAATAACATCAAGCAGGGCTGTAAGCTCAATAATAACGCCTTTGTTCTTCATTTTTTCGCCTTTTCCTGGGAAGATTTGCTGTCGAGAAATCTTTCGACATCTTTTTCATTTTCCTCCATGAGAGGGGCGGTCAGGGCAGAATCCAGAAGTTTAAAAAATATTGCAAAAACTATACCCCAGAATGTAGATGTCAATGCGCCGTAGAAACTTCCTGTTACATCACTTGAATCAGAAACAAGTTTAAGCAGAGAATAAACCGTTCCCAATATTCCCAGAAGCGGAAATACTGCTATCATATTTGTAAAAATTGAATAATTTTTTGTTGACTTTTCTCTCATTTTAACTATTGTTTCTATCGGTATTTCAGTAACTTCATCACTAAGTTCATTTTTTACGGGAATGTAGAAGAAAGGCTGCATTTCCTCATGGAGATTATTTGCACATTTTTTACATTTAGCATACATATAAACCGTGATTATCATAAAAATCCATATTATCAAATCATATCCAAAGAAATTCATAAATAAAACATCTGTCATAAAATCCCTCCCAAAATATAATAGCATAAATAAAAATTTTTTTCAAGTATTTTTATTAATATGAATAAAAAAGAAATTTCAGCCAATTATTATCAGTGAGGTGATATTTATGATATACGGAAAAATACTTAGTGCAGGGCTGATAACGGCAATAATAATTTCAAATGCCTGTTCATTCGTCAGGGACGGCAGAAATCTCGAAAAGCTGAGAAACAGCGTTTTAAGGCTTCATATCCTTGCAAATTCCGACAGCGAAAAAGACCAGAATTTAAAACTCAAAGTTCGTGACGCACTTCTTGAATCGGATATTTTCAAGGAGGCTGAAAATCTTGCAGATGCCGAAAATTTGGCAAGGGAAAAACTCCCCGAAATTATCGGAACAGCCGAAAGGGTACTCCGTGAAAACGGCTGTGATATGCCCGTAACCGCCGAACTTGAAAATATTTGTTTTGATGAGAGAATATACGGCGATATTACCATGCCTGCGGGGAATTATCATGCTCTGAGGATAAATATAGGCGAGGCAAAGGGTCATAACTGGTGGTGCGTGATGTATCCGCCGCTGTGCATACCTGCCGCCTGCGAAGTTGATGACGACAAAAGCTGTGAGGAAAAATTTTTTGACGAAAAGGAACTTGACATAATGTACAGACCCGAAAAATATCAGGTGAGATTTGCTGTATGGGATATGATACAGGCAATAAAAAACAGCTAATTTGTGCAAAGTGCCGAAAAATTATTATTCCCTTGACATTGGGGAAAAAATGTTGTATAATATTTCGGTAAACAAAGCAGAACTTTCCGTTCTCACCGTCAGGCAAGGCTTAAACGGTCAATATGCATAAAATGTTCTTTCGGAATAATTGCGTGTTGTATGGGTGCGGATATCTCTGCACCCATTTTTGTTTTAAATTTATAGTCGGAGGTGCTTAATTATTAGCAAGCAGGAACTGCAGATTAACGAAGAAATAAGAGACAAGGAAGTTCTCGTAATTGATGCCGATGGAAAGAAACTCGGCGTAATGTCTGCCAAAGACGCTCAGAAAGCAGCTTTTGAACAGGAACTCGATTTGGTAAAAATCGCTCCGCAGGCTACTCCGCCTGTGTGCCGTATAATGGACTACGGCAAATTCTGCTTTGAACAGGCTAAGCGTGAAAAAGAAGCAAGAAAAAATCAGAAAGTCGTTTCAATCAAGGAAATAAGAATGTTTTCAACTATCGACACACACGATTTTGAGACAAAAGTCAATCAGGCTGTGAAATTTCTTCAGGGCGGCGACAAGCTGAAAGTTTCGGTAAGATTCCGCAAGAGAGCAATCGCTCACCCCGAACTCGGAAACGAACTTCTCGACCGCTTCAAGGAAGCTGTTTCTTCTGCGGGTACTGTCGATAAACCGGCTAAAATGGAGGGGCGCAGCATAGTTATGTTTGTCAGCCCAAAAGCAAACAAGTAGGAACTGACCTGTTCCGAATCAAGGAGGACTATACAATGGCAAAGGTTAAAGTAAAAACACATTCGGGCGCAAAAAAGCGTTTTAAGATTACAGGCAGCGGTAAGGTAAAGTATCAGCACACAAACAAGAGACACAGACTTACCCAGAAAGACACAAAGCGTAAGAGAATTGCCCGCAACGCAGGTGTTGCAGGAAGCGCAAACGCTCCTACAATCAAGAAGCTCGTTCCTTACCTCTGATTAACAGGCTGAGGCATCGGAGTTAAAAATCACATCGGATTAAAAGAATATATTATCGGAGGTAGAATATTATGGCACGTATCAAAGGTGCATTAATGACCCGCAAGAGAAGAAACAAGACCTTAAAGCTCGCAAAGGGCTACTGGGGCGCAAAGAGCAAGCACTTCAAGATGGCTAAACAGGCTGTCATGAAGTCGGGCAACTACGCTTATATCGGAAGAAAACAGAAGAAAAGACAGTTCAGACAGCTCTGGATTGCAAGAATTTCCGCTGCTGCAAAAATCAACGGCATGAATTATTCAACATTCATGAACGGCTGCAAAAAGGCAGGCATTACTCTCAACAGAAAAATGCTCTCTGAGATAGCTATAAACGATGCAGCAGGTTTCACAGCAATTGTCGATAAGGCAAAAGCTGCACTTTAATCGCAACCAAAAACACGCTCGGTAAAAAAGAGCGTGTTTTTCTTAATCCCGATAAATAATATCGGTGACTCTGCTTAAAAGGCGGTGCTGTATTTTTGGAGAATATAGTCAAATCAAAGGATAATCCCGTCATCAAGCTGTATCAGAAGCTTTCTGCCTCAAAAAAAGAAAGACTTCAATACGGCTTATTCGTGTTGGAGGGATTACGCATAACTCAGGACGCACTCAAAGAAGAAAGCGGTATTTCACATCTCATACTTACATCTTCGGCATATGAAAAATACGCGGATATGTTTTTCCCGACCGATTTGAGAAATACAAGAACTGTTGTGATTTCAAATGAGCTTGGAAGAAAAATATCCTCAACAGATAATACTCAGGGAGTTTTCGCAATATGCCGCATACCAACAGAAAAACAGATTACTTTTTCCGAAAACGGAAAATATATAATTCTTTATGGCTTGCAGGACCCCGGAAATGTCGGCATGATAATCAGAACTGCGGACGCTCTCGGAATTGACGGAATAATTATGTCAGGGAGCTGTGACCTTTACAGCCCCAAAGTCATACGCTCAACTATGGGTAGTATTTTCAGAACAGATATAAATATCCTTAACGATACCGAAAAACTTTTTGAAATTCTTTCCGAGAATAGAATAATTACATCAGCCGCCGTCATAGACAGCGATGCCGTTCCCGTTACGGAATGTGATTTCAGCGGAAAACAGGCTGTTTTCATAGGAAATGAAGGAAACGGTCTGCCTGCCGATGTTTCGGAAAGATGCACAAGAAAAATAATTATCCCCATGCACGGAAATATAAATTCTCTCAATGCGGCTATGGCTGCGGGCATACTTATGTGGGAGATGAAACGCCAAAGTAAAATCTGACGATTTTAAATGGAGGAAAAATGGACGAGGTAAAATACTGGCTCTGGCTGACTATGGTTTTCGGTGCGGGAAGTTCACGCATATGGGAGGCTCTTGAACATTTTGAAACTCCGCAGGAGGCATATGAAAAACTTTCGGCAGGCGAAACTTCACTAAAACTCAAAGATACCGAAACCAGAAGCGCAAAAAGCATAAAAATGTCCGATGTTATGAATCATATGCGGAAATGTGCCGAAAAAGGCGTGAATATAATCTGTTACAGTTCCCCGAATTACCCTCACCAGCTCCGCAATATAAAAAATTCCCCCGCAGTTATTTATTTCAAAGGGAATATAAACTGTCTCTGCGGTACAAAAACAGTGACAGCCGTGGGAACAAGAAAAGCAACAGGATATGCTCTCTATGCGGCTGAAAGAATATGCGGAGAACTCGCCCGGAAAGGTTATGTAATAGTCAGCGGTTTTGCTGTCGGAGTAGATATTGAAGCATCTCTTTCCGCAGTATCGAAACATCGTCCGACAGCCTGTGTATTCGGCTGCGGTTTGGATACAGACTATCCGAGGGAAAATTTCAGATACAGGGAAGCAGTCCTTAAAAGCGGCGGCGTACTGCTGTCCGAATATCCTCCGGGCACACCGCCTTATTCAATGAATTTTCCGAGAAGAAACAGAATACTTGCGGCACTGGGCATGATAACAATAGTGTTTCAGGCAGATGAAAAAAGCGGTTCACTCATAACCGCAAACCTTGCGGCTGAACAGGGCAGGGACGTATTCTGTCTGCCTCCTCCCGATATATTTGAAAGCAGTTTTTCAGGGAATATCATGCTCCTGAAAGACGGCGCATATGCTTTATACGATACAGAGTATATAGATGAACTTTTCAAAGAGGGCGGTGCAATAGATACGGAATTACACGAAACGGACTATCAGGGAATAAGCAGTTTCCAGACGGAAAGCAAAGATGTCATACCCGAAACCGTTCCCGTGACCGAATATCTTAAACCGCAGAAAAACTCAGATGAGAAAACAGAAGAAAAAATTTCCGCAGTTCCTGAAAAACTTGAAAATCTCACGGAATTACAAAGAAACATTGTGGAAATAATCAGAAAAGGTTCTGTTCATGCAGACGTTCTTGCAATAGAGCTGTCAGTTGATGCAGGTGAGCTTTTTGTTGAACTGACGGAACTTGAAATGGCAGGCATAATAAAATCCCTGCCGGGCAAAATGTTTGAAATGAACGCCTGAATCCATATGAAAGGAGCAGAACAATGTCGGATTTGGTAATAGTTGAATCGCCCGCAAAGGCAAAGACCATTCAGAAATACCTCGGCGCAGGCTATGAAGTTATAGCCTCAATGGGACATATAAGGGATTTGCCCAAGTCAAAAATGGGCGTTGATATAGATAATGACTTTCAGCCACAGTATACAGACATGAAAGGCAAGGAGGACGTAATAAAAGACCTCAAAAAACGTGCCAAGAAATGCGAAAAAGTATACCTCGCAACCGACCCCGACCGTGAGGGAGAGGCTATATCATGGCATATAGCACAAATGCTCGGTCTTGACATGAATGACAACAACCGTGTTGCATTCAATGAAATAACAAAGACAGGCATAACAAACGGTATGAACAATCCCCATAAAATAGACACTGACCTTGTAAATGCACAGCAGGCAAGGAGAATCCTCGACAGAATAGTAGGCTATCAGTTAAGCCCGTTTCTCTGGAAAAAAGTAAAGAGAGGTCTTTCGGCAGGCAGAGTGCAGACAGTTGCTGTAAGAATAATAGTTGACAGGGAAAACGAAATAAAAAAATTCGTCCCGAAAGAATACTGGTCAATAGATGCAAAGTTCACAGCCCCGTCATCAAGAAAGACTTTTGATGCGTCACTTCTCACAGTTGACGGAAACAAAACGGAATTATCATCGCAGGCAGATGCGGACGTTATACTCAAAAGGCTTGAAAATGCCGAATATACGGTGAGTGCCGTAAAAAAGAGAGTTACAAAGAAACAGCCCTCACCGCCCTTTATAACTTCAACAATGCAGCAGGAAGCCTCCCGAAAATTAGGCTTTACTTCAAAGCGCACAATGAAAATCGCTCAGGAACTCTATGAAGGCGTTGATATAGAAGGAATAGGCGCAGTAGGACTTATAACCTATATGAGAACCGACAGCCTGAGAATATCCGATGAGGCGAAAAATGCCGCAGCCGATTATATAGAAAAAGTTTATGGAAAGAATTATCTCCCCGAAAAGCCGAGAGTTTTCAAGACAAAAAGCAACGCACAGGACGCTCACGAGGCTATAAGACCCTCAACGCCCGAACTCACCCCCGCAAGAGTAAAAGACAGCCTTTCCGCTGAACAGTATAAGCTTTATAAACTCATATGGGAAAGATTCATAGCAAGCCAGATGGCAAATGCACTTCTTGACACCGTTTCCGTTGATATATCCGCAAACGGCTGTATATTCAGGGCATCGGGATATTCCGTGAAATTTGACGGCTTTATGATTCTCTATGTTGAATCAACAGACAATGCCGAGGAAAATAAAAAAGTCCTCCCCGAATTAAAAGTTGATGACAAGCTTAAACTTAAATCAATAGCGGGAAACCAGCATTTTACACAGCCTCCTCCGAGATATACAGAAGCCTCACTCATAAAAGCCCTTGAAGAAAACGGAATAGGCAGACCGAGTACCTATGCACCAACTATTTCAACAATAACTGCCCGTCAGTATGTTGAACATGAGGGAAAACAGCTTAAACCCACAAGTCTTGGCGAAGTCATAACGGAACTCATGAAAAAGCATTTCAAGAAAATAGTTGATGCAAAATTCACAGCAGATATGGAAAATCAGCTTGATGAAGTTGAACACGGTTCAAAAGACTGGGTAAGCACCTTGCATGAATTTTATGATGATTTTTCGGAAACTCTCACAAAGGCGGAAGAAGCTATGGAGGGTCAGAGGGTAAAAGTCCCCGACATAGAAACAGATATAGTCTGTGAACTCTGCGGAAAAAATATGGTCATAAAATACGGAAGATACGGAAAATTCCTTGCCTGTCCGGGATTCCCCGAATGTTCAAACACAAAGAAAATAGTAACCGAAACAGACGGAAACTGTCCCAAATGCGGAAAGAAAATTCTCCTCAAAAAATCCAAAAAGGGCAGAAGTTTCTACGGCTGTGAGGGCTATCCCGACTGCAATTTCATGACATGGAATGTCCCGTCTGCGGAGAAATGCCCTCAGTGCGGAAAAAGTCTTTTCATAAAGGGCGGAAAATCAGGAAAGCTTGTCTGCGAAAGTGAAAACTGCGGATACGAAAGAGAGCTGAAAAAATGATAATCAACGTTATAGGAGCAGGGCTTGCAGGCTGTGAAGCGGCATGGTGTGCCGCAAATTACGGAATAAATGTAAGGCTTTATGAAATGAAGCCCGAAAAATATACCCCTGCACACAAATATCAGGGCTTTGCGGAACTTATATGTTCCAATTCCCTGAAAGCCGCAAGGCTTGAATCTGCGGCAGGACTTCTCAAAGCCGAAATGGAAATGCTCGGTTCGCTGACTGTCCCCTGTGCAAAGGAAAACGCAGTAGAAGCAGGCGGTGCGCTTGCCGTAAACCGTGAGAAATTTTCCGACAGCGTAACCGAAAAAATAAAAAATCACCCTAAAATAGAAATAATATACGGGGAAGTCACGGAACTCCCCGAAGGTATAAGTATAATCGCAACAGGACCTCTTACATCGGGAAAAATGGCTGATGTAATTAAAAATCTCTGCGGTGAGGGACTGAGTTTCTATGATGCGGCAGCCCCTATCGTGACATATGAAAGCCTTGACAAAGACAAAATTTTCTTTGCGTCACGCTATGACAGGGGAGATGCGGATTATATAAACTGTCCCATGAACAAAGAAGAATATCTTGCCTTTTACAATGAACTTGTCAAAGCCGAAAGAGTGCAGTTAAAAGATTTTGAAACTCACCCTTTCAGCGTTTATGAAGGCTGTATGCCGATAGAGGTTTTGGCATCAAGGGGAGAGGACACAATGCGTTTCGGACCTCTCAAACCCGTGGGAATTACCGATAAACGCACGGGAAAACGCCCCTATGCCGTTGTACAGCTCCGAAAGGAAAACCGTGAGGGTACAATGTTCAATCTTGTGGGATTCCAGACAAATTTAAAATTCGGCGAGCAGAAAAGAGTATTTTCAATGATAACGGGTCTTGAAAATGCGGAATTTATCAGATACGGAGTTATGCACAGGAATACTTTCATAAACAGCCCCGAAATTTTAAACAGCGATTTTTCAATGCGTGAAAATCCCAATATATATTTTGCGGGACAGATAACAGGCACAGAGGGATATATGGAATCTGCCGCAGGAGGAATAATCGCAGGCACATCAGCGGCAAGAAAAATCCTCGGTCTTGAGCCGCTTAAACTTCCCGTTGATACTATGACGGGTTCACTTTCCGCCTATGTGAGTGACCCCTACAACAACGGAAAATTCCAGCCTATGGGTGCAAATATGGGAATACTCCCCGACATAGGCAAAAAAATAAAGGACAAAAAGCTGAGATACGGCGCATATGCCGAAAGAGCCGTAAATTCACTTAAAAAAGAGCTTGAAAGGATTGGATATGAAAATAATCGTTGATGCTTTCGGAGGGGACAACGCTCCGCTTGAAGTTCTCAAAGGCTGTGAAAGAGCAGTCAATGAACTCGGTGTTGAAATAATACTCACGGGCGATAATAAAATAATTAAAAAATGTGCCTCCGAAAATAATATAAGCCTCAAAAATATTTCGGTTGAGCATACGGAAGAAGTTTTTGACATTCACGAAGAACCGAAAGAAATAATCAAATCAGGAAAAAATACATCAATGGGACTCGGCTTGCAATTGCTTGCGGACGAAAAAGGCGATGCATTTGTATCGGCAGGAAGCACAGGCGCACTTGTAATGGGTTCTACATTCATAGTAAAGCGAATAAAAGGTATAAAGCGTGTTGCACCCTCCCCGATACTCCCTGCGGACAGGGGAAGTTTTATACTTCTTGATGCAGGTGCAAATACGGAGTGCCGTCCTGAAATGCTCATGCAGTTTGCTGTTATGGGAAGTGCCTACATGGAAAAAGTTATGGGCATTAAAAATCCGAGAGTTGCACTTCTCAACATAGGTGCAGAGGATACAAAGGGCAGAGAACTTGAAATCGAAGCATATAAAATGCTTAAAGGTTCAAAGCTTAATTTCAAGGGAAATATTGAAGCAAGAGATTTGCCGAAAGGTTTCTGTCAGGTAGTCGTTACAGACGGATTCACGGGGAATATTGTCCTTAAACTCTATGAGGGAATGGGTTCGTTTTTCTCAAAGAAATTAAAGTGGATATTCTCGGGTGCGGGAAAAATAGGCGCAGTATTCTCACTTAAAAAAATAAATAAATTCAGAAAGCAAATGGACTATAAAGAAGTGGGCGGTTCATGTCTCATGGGAGTTAAAAAGCCCGTAATAAAGGCACACGGAAGTTCCGATTCCACGGCATTTTTCAATGCGATACGTCAGGCAAAAAAATGTGTTGACGTAAACGTTACGCAGGTAATTGCGGATTACGTCAGCAAGAACAGTGTATGAACACGAGGAGATAAAAATGAATACAGAGAAACTTGAGGAAGAAATTAATTATAAATTCAAAGATGTAAGGCTTTTGCTCCATGCTTTGTCACATTCCTCATATGCAAACGAAAAAAGACACAACGGCGGAAGCAACGAAAGACTTGAATTTTTAGGCGACAGCGTGCTTTCGATAATAGTTTCGGAATATCTTTTCAACACATTCAAGGGAAATCCCGAAGGCGACCTCACAAGGCTCAGAGCTGCGCTTGTCTGCGAGAAATCCCTCCATAAATTCGCAAAGGAAATACACCTCGGAGATTATCTTCTCTTAGGCAAGGGAGAGGAAAACACAGGCGGCAGAGAACGCCCGTCAATACTTGCAGATGCGTTTGAGGCTCTGCTTGCGGCTGTATATCTTGACGGCGGAATGGAAGCCGCAAAAAATCATGTTATGCGTTTCATGCCGAAAGATATAGGCAACGGAAAAAAATTGATATTCAGCGATTTTAAAACAGTTCTTCAGGAGATAGTCCAGAAAAACCCCGAAGAAAAAGTTGAATATGTCCTCATAGGCGAGGAAGGTCCCGACCATAACAAAATTTTTATCGTTGAGGTATGCCTAAACGGTCAGGTGATAGGAAAAGGCAGGGGAAGAAGCAAAAAAGATGCCGAACAGCTTGCCGCAAAAGAAGCTTTGGAGCTTATGGGTTATGAAACATTCTAATATATCAATATTCATACCGCACACAGGCTGTCCGCATATGTGCAGTTTCTGCAATCAGCATACCATAAGCGGAGCGCAGAAATCCCCCTCAGCCGATGAAGTAAGAGAAATATGCGGAAAAGCCGCAGAGGAAATAAATTCTCCCGAAAATACGGAAATAGCGTTTTTCGGGGGAAGTTTCACGGCAATACCGAGAAATTATATGATTTCCCTGCTTGAAACGGCACATGAATTTGTCGGAGAAGGAAAATTCAGGGGAATAAGAATTTCCACAAGACCCGATTATATAACCCCCGAAATCCTTGATATACTGAAAAAATACGGGGTCACGGCAATTGAACTCGGAGCGCAGTCAATGAGTAACAATGTTCTTGAAGCCAATGAAAGAGGTCACACCGCACAGGACGTTATAAACGCAAGCCGTTTAATAAAAAAATATAATTTTGAACTCGGCTTGCAGATGATGATAGGGCTTTACAAAAGCACAGGCGATGACGAATGGGAAACGATGAAGAAAATCCTTGAAATTCACCCCGATACCGTCAGAATATATCCTGTTGTCATATTAAAAGGCACTAAGCTTGCAGACCTGCTTGAAAGCGGAGAATATAAGCTTTTCGGCGGAGAAAATGATGAAAGATTTTATTATGACTTTGAAGATGTTGTTGACACGGCAGCGACATTTCTTGAAACTTTTGAGGAGAACGGCATAAAAGTCATAAAGTGCGGACTTCATGCAAGTGAATTTGTTGAAAAAGATATGGTAGGCGGATATTATCACCCTGCTTTCCGTGAACTTTGCGAGGCTGTCATATACCGTCATAATATTGAACATGAACTGATAAAAAACAATATCCGTTCAGGGGCGGTTGTCCTTGCCGTAAACAACAAGTGCATAAGCAAGGCTGTGGGACATCAGAAATCAAATTATAAATATTTTAAAGAAAACGGAATTGAAATAAAAATAATCGGTGATGAAAATATTCCAAAATACAAATGTTTTGTCAAGGGGTGAATGAATGTATCTCAAATCACTGGAAATACAGGGATTCAAGTCTTTTCCCGATAAAATAAGCCTTACCTTTGACAAGGGGCTTACAGCGGTAGTCGGTCCAAACGGCAGCGGAAAAAGTAATATCGGCGATTCTGTTCGCTGGGTACTGGGAGAACAGTCTACAAAAACTCTCAGAGGAAATAAAATGGAGGACGTTATTTTTTCCGGTACCGTTGCAAGAAAACCTATGGGTTTTGCCGCA
>JAFYFU010000059.1 GCA_017543595.1 Ruminococcus sp.
AGACCGTCAGCGAGAGCCTTTGCATTTTCAACAATTCTTCTCTGGTAGTCCTTAAATTCGGGTTTGAGAGCTTCACCAAAGCAAACAGCCTTTGCAGCGATTGTGTGCATGAGAGGACCGCCCTGAGTTCCGGGGAATATTGCAGAATTTATCTTCTTTGCGAGAGCCTCGTCATTTGTGAGGATAAGACCGCCACGAGGTCCTCTGAGAGTCTTGTGAGTTGTAGTTGTTGTGATATCCGCATAGGGAACAGGTGATTCATGATAACCTGCTGCAACAAGTCATGCGATATGAGCCATATCAACCATGAGAAGTGCGTCTACTGAATCGGCAATTTCTCTGAGTCTCTTGAAATCAATTGCTCTGGGGTATGCGCTTGCGCCTGCAACGATAAGCTTGGGCTTATGTTCATTTGCGAGAGCCTGAACAGTATCATAGTTGATAGTTTCTGTTGTGTCGTCAAGACCATATGAAACAAAGTTGAAATATTTTCCCGAAAGATTTACGGGAGAACCGTGAGTGAGGTGTCCGCCATCGGCAAGGCTCATTCCGAGAACAGTGTCACCGGGCTGGAGAACTGCGAAATAAGCGGCAGTATTAGCCTGTGCGCCTGAGTGGGGCTGAACGTTTGCGAACTTTGCGCCGAAAAGCTCTTTTGCTCTTTCAATGGCAATCTGCTCAACGATATCAACGCACTGACAGCCGCCGTAATATCTCTTTGAGGGGTAGCCCTCAGCGTATTTGTTTGTGAGGACACTGCCCATAGCAGCCATAACAGCGGGGGAAACTATATTTTCGCTTGCGATAAGTTCGAGATTTCTTCTCTGTCTTGCAAGCTCCTTGTCCATAGCTTCTCCAACGGCAGGGTCATATTTTGATACGAAACCAATCGTATCCATGAGGTCATTGTACATTTTAAGCACTCCTTATATATTTTTTATATCAAACCACGGGAAATATATACCCGTGAATTTTTGATTTTAAATAAAACTTATACGTTTTTGTACAGGAAACTTTCCCAGTTGGGGTTCTGAGATGTAGCCGAAACAGCATAAAAATTCAGAATAAGAGAGGCATCGTTTGAATCAAGTATGCCGTCCCTTGTAACGTCACAGCATTTTTTCTTTGTTTCGGTCATGGGAACGTCCTGCATTGCGGACAGTTTTGCATATACGCTGAGAACATATGACGCATCGACAGAATCAATATATCCGTCTGCATTTGCATCTCCGAGCGATGAGAAATAATTTATGTCATAAGTAAAAATCGGCTTTGAGCTTCCTATGGGGTATATGCTTACTTCTGCGGAAGTACCCGATGCAAAGGCTTCCGAAAGTTCCGTGACAGATGCCTTGCACGAGGAAGTTATGTCGAGTTCTTCTCTCTCAACGCTGAAATTCCCGTTCTCATCAAGTTCGGGTGTCTGTCTGTCGGCGGTTATTGAAACTTTAAGCCCGTCAAGCACAACTTTTCCGCTTTTTGCGAAATACTCGGTTCTTGCGGGAACACCGTCAAGGGAGATTGTCATTTTTTTCCAGAGAGCCTGAATATCAATATCTTCCGTGATATTTTCGGCAGACCTGCTCCAACAGTTGAACCCCTGCTGAGTATACACATCGGGGTGACTTTCAAGGGAAGAAGTGTCAACGGAGCTTAAATCTGCATCTTTTCCGTCCTCAACCTGAATTTTTTCCATAACATTTCCGTCAAAGTCAAGGACGGTCACGGTATGGGTAACTGTTTCATCGGCAAGGGAATTTATCGGAACTGCGCCCGCAAATGCGGACACGGCAATAATTGCGGAAATAATTTTTTTACAATTCATCTGAATCCTCCTGTCTGTTTTCCGGCTGATTATTTCTTTTATTTTTCTTTCTCATAAGGCGGTAGGTAAATATACCGCAGGAAACAAAAGATACGGTAAAGACGGCGAGTATTGCAAGAACGGCTGAAAAATCCTGATTTTCCGCAAAAAGCGCAGGGTTAATTGCTGTCATCTGCGCCCTCCCGAACGGCAAGACCGATTATTTTGCCGTAAAATCCTGCGGGGTCGTCCAGAACCCTTTCGCTTATAATCTCGGCATAGTGCATATCGGGCGCATAGAGTTTCAAATCCATAAGGTCATATTTGTTGTCTATACAGCGCACACGCACATAACAGCCGTTTTCAAGCGGAGTAAATTCAACTCTCACGCCTTTTCCCTTTTTGATTCTTGAAAAATATTTTTCAGCCTCTGCGAGTATATTGTCCCTGAAAGACTTAGGGGCATACTGTTTGAGTTCCTTTGCACATTCACGCCCCTTTTCAAGGAGAACGCAGTTCTGTGCGCTTCCTTCGGGGACGATTTCCATGAGTCCGTTTTTTACGAGGTAGTCGAAAGACTCCTGATATGCGAAATAGTTCACAATCCTTGAACCTACGGCAATATCGTAGAGTTCATCGGCTTCAACGGTAACTTTTACTTTTGAAAGCAGATAGCATATAAGGATATTTATGGCGGGAATATCCCTTATTTCGGTATCTGCAAATTCCGCCATTTTATATATGTTTTCGTCCTGCATAGTATCACCTTAACAGAAATTCGGATAGTCCAGCATATGGGATATTACGGCAATGCTTACGGCAGCTTCAACGCACGGCACGGCTATGGGGACAACGCAGGGAGTAAAATATTCCGTGTCTGCACCGAAAGATGTGCGGTATCTGTAACTCTGGGGCTTGAAAGCGACATTGAGTGTCACGGGCATACCCGAAGAAATTCCGCCGAGTATACCGCCGTGTCTGTTTGTCTTTGAGGCTTCACAGCCGTATTTCTGAACCGCAAATCTGTCCTCAACCTGACTGCCTGTCATTTTTGCGGAGGAAAATCCTGCGCCAAATTCAATTCCCCTTACGGCAGGTATTCCGAAAACAAGCTGTGCTATGCTGTTGTCAAGACCGTTGAACATCGGAGAACCAACGCCTGCGGGGATATTTACTGCGGCACATTCCACGATTCCGCCGAGTATTTCGTCATACTGATTTGCTTTTTTTATGTCATCGAGCATAAGCCAGCCGCGCCTGTCGTTTATTACGGGGAAATCCTTTGTTCTTATGCTGAGTATTCCGTCACGTTTTATATTTACCGGGTCAAAGGGGTTGTCTTTTACATTATGTATGCTTGCGATATGTGCGCCGATATAAATTCCACGCCTTTCGAGAATCTGAGCGCAGACCGCACCCGCAAAGCAGAGCGGAGCAGTAAAATATTCCGAAAAATTGTCAAAATGCTTTACGGCACTGTAACCTTTGTATCTCCTTGCGCCCGTATAGTCTGCATTTCCCGAAAGAGCGGATTTCGGGAGATTGTTTTCCTCATGCACGGGGCAGGCATTATTGCTTATCAGAGCGCAGAGCGCACCGCCTGTCGTGCGGTTGTTTCTCACTCCCGAAATAATGCGTGGGAGCGGAGTTCTTACTTTGTTTCCCGAAAGATTTGCGGAAACGGGAAACCTTCTTTTCATAAAGGCTGAAAGCCTTTCATCGTCTATATATTCGCCTGCGGGGAGATTGTCAATTGTCACTCCGATAGCAGAACCGTTTGCTTCTCCGAATACAGAAACCGATATACGGTTATTCCATACTGATGACATTTGCAACACCTCCTGCTGTTGTGTAGTCTTTAAAGAATTGCGGATATGATTTTTCGGCAGCCTCTGCACCTTTTATGATTACGTCATTTTCGCAGTCAAGGGCGGCTATGGCGGCTGACATTACTATGCGGTGGTCACCGAAACTGTCAACGACACCGCCTTTTAATTTTCCTGTCGGAGTTATAATAATTCCGTCATCGGTGATTTCCGCACAGCCTCCGAGGGAATTAATCATGGCGGCGGCTGATTCAAGGCGGTTGCTTTCCTTGATTTTAAGCCTTTCGGCATTAAAAATCCTTGACGGCTTGTTTCCGTAGGACGCAAGCACGGTCAGAATCGGCACAAGGTCGGGAATATCCGAACAATCCGCATCGAAAGAAGTCACAACACCATTATAGCACATATCCGAAATAATATCAAGGATTTTTTTATCGCCCTGAACGCTGTCGGGTCTTAAATTTTTTACATTGACTTCCGAACCTTTTGCATTTGCGACAAAGAAGAAAGCCGCCTGCGAATAATCGCCCTCTGCTTTTTCGTCATGGGGGATATATTTCTGACTGCCTTTTATAAAGAAACCGTTTTCCGTTTCGGCTATGTTTATGCCGTATTTTCGGAGCATATCAATGGTAATATCGACATAGGGTCTTGATTCGAGGCGTGAAGTCAGAATTATTTTCGGAATCGCCGTCAAGCAGGGGAAGTGCAAAAAGCAGACCCGTTATGAACTGCGAGGAAACATTCCCTTCAATTTCAAATTTTCCGCCTGTGAGTTTTCCAGAAATATCAAAAGGCATTGTGTTGCTATAATTAAAATTTATATTATGTTTGCTTAATTCTCTTACATATATATCAATGGGACGCTGAGGAAGTCTGCCTCTGCCGAGAAATTCCGATTTTACACCGAGAGCGGCGGCAACGGGTATTACGAATCTTAAAGTTGAACCGCTTTCGTTGCAGTCTATAACGGCATTTTCGGGGATATTTTCTATTCCCTTTACGGTTATTTCCTCACCTTGGATATCAAATTCCGCACCGAGAGCGGACATGGCGTTTATTGTTGCCTGAATATCCTTTGACATTGTGACACCCGAAAGCTTTGAAATTCCCTTTGCGAGAGATGCGCAGATAACAGCCCTGTGTACACAGCTTTTCGAGGCAGGTATATTTATATCACCCTTTAATACGGAGGGTTTAAGGAGCATATCCATTAATTTTGTCCCTCCATTAACTTTTTAAATTCCGAAACTGAAACCCTGCGGATTTCGGCTTTTCCGACTTCGGGGCAGATTATGTAATTAATATTTCCCGATTCGCATTTTTTGTCTTTTGAGCAGTAGGGGAGGAGTTCACTAACGGGGGCTTCCGTGCCTGTCGGGAGTTCGTAACTTGCAACGCATTTTTCAAGTCTTTCGGAGAGTTCCGCAGAACAGAGCTTTCTTGTTATCATGCACATACCTGCGGAAACGCCCATGCCGTGGGAATAATCGGTATAATTATGCCAGCCTTCAATGGCATGACCGAGAGTATGACCGAAATTGAGAATCATTCTTTCACCCTTGTCAAATTCATCGTGTTCAACGACATCACGCTTGATGTCAATGCAGGTATAAACTATTTCGTCCATAGCTTCATCAACGGTTGAAAGATTGTGTTTTTCAAGGAGTTCAAAGAGATTCCTGTCACGAATCATGCCGTATTTTATAACTTCCGCCATACCGCAGGCGAGTTCGCACCTTGGCAGGGATTGAAGAATATCGCTGTCGCAGATGACAAGCGCGGGCTGTTTGAAAGCACCGACAAGGTTTTTTCCGCCCTTTATGTCAACGGCTGTTTTTCCGCCGACCGAGGAATCAACCTGTGCGAGGAGAGTTGTGGGAATCTGAACGAAATCAATTCCCCTGAGATATGTTGCAGCCGCAAAGCCTGTGATATCCCCGACAACGCCTCCGCCGAGGGCAATAAGAAAATCGCTTCTTGTTATATTTTTTTCGCAGAGAAAGTCATATATATCGCTTAAAGTGTCTAAATTTTTTGACTGTTCGCCGTGGGGGAAAGCAAATACATCGGCATTTATGTCATAATCTGCGAGCGATTTTACAAGACGCTTTGCATAGAGGTTATTGACGATATCATCTGTTATGATGACAGCTTTTTTTGATTTAAGTGCGGAGGAGATTAATTCTCCGCTTTTGTCAAGGCTTCCTCTTTGGATAATTATATTGTAAGGGGAGCTTGTGTGGACGTTTATAGTTTTCATTTTATCCTGCCTCTCTGAAAGTACGGTATCTTTCAAACAAATTCTTACTCAAATTATACCATGTTACATATGCATTGTCAAGCAAGCAGAATAATTTTTTAATTATGAGTGTTCATAAAACGACAAAAAACCTGCTTGTCAGAAAAACAAGCAGGCTGAAATGCATGGCGCGGATCGAGAGATTTGAACTCTCGCGCCGGTTTCCCGACCTACTCCCTTAGCAGGGGAGCCCCTTCACCACTTGGGTAGATCCGCAGAATGGTAAAAAAATTGGCGGAGAGGGTGGGATTCGAACCCACGTGACCGTTAAGTCAAACGGTTTTCAAGACCGCCTCGTTATGACCGCTTCGATACCTCTCCATATTTTTTTTGCTTTGTGAGGTGTGTTCCTCAGTCAGCTTTTATATTATATCACGGCTTTTCAGAAAAGTCAATAGTTTTTTGAAAAAATATCTCACAATAAATTTTCAACAATTTTGTGCAAATCTTACAAAATAAGTTTTTCATTCCCATTTTTTCCCTGTTATGCGACACTCCGCAAAAGAAATTTCAAAAAAATTTGTTTTTTTTCAAAAATGTACTTTACAACAGTGGCTTTTTAGTGTAAAATATACATAGTAAGATTTTTGAGAGGTGTACCATGGAAACAAAGTATAAAAGAATATTGCTCAAATTAAGCGGAGAAGCCCTCGCAGGCGACAAGAAAATCGGTCTTGACTATGATACCATAACCAATATCTGCAAGAGTATCAAGAAATGTTCCGATACGGGCGCACAGGTTGCCGTTGTTGTCGGCGGAGGAAATTTCTGGAGAGGACGTTCAAGCGGTGCTATGGACAGAACAAGAGCCGACCATATAGGTATGCTTGCAACTGCCATGAATGCCCTTGCCGTTGCGGAAGTCCTCGAATCCCTCGGCTGTGACGTAAGAGTTCAGACCGCAATCACAATGCGTCAGGTCGCAGAACCTTATATCCGCAACAAAGCCGTAAGCCATCTCAATAAGGGAAGAATCGTTATTTTCGGCTGCGGTACGGGAAATCCGTTCTTCTCAACGGATACAGCCGCTTCACTCAGAGCCGTTGAAATCAATGCGGATATCTTCCTCAAAGCAACCCTTGTTGACGGCGTTTACGACAAAGACCCGCATAAGTATGATGACGCAAAGAAATACGAGAAACTTACTTTCAGTCAGGTTATAGGCGAAGGTCTTGCCGTTATGGACAGCACCGCCGCTGCCATGTGCCGTGACAACAAAGTTAAAATGCTTGTATTTGACCTCAGCCGTCCCGACAACATCTATGATGCCATTATGGGCGAAGACGTAGGAACACTCGTATACGAAGACTAATTGAAAGGAATTTTTTATCATGAAAGAACAAATCAAAACAATGGAAGGAAAAATGAACAAAAGCCTCAACTCTCTCTCAAAGGAGTTCGCAGCAGTAAGGGCAGGCAGAGCAAATCCCGCTGTCCTCGACAAGATTGTTGTTGACTATTACGGCGCACCCACTCCCATAAACCAGATGGCTGCAATTTCCGTATCAGAGGCAAGAATACTCGTTATCCAGCCATGGGACAAGTCAGCCCTCAAACTCATTGAAAAGGCTGTTCAGGCTTCCGATATCGGCATAAACCCCACAAATGACGGAAATGTTATCCGCCTTGCCTTTCCTCAGCTTACCGAGGACAGACGTAAGGAACTCTGCAAGACAGTAAAGAAACTCGGCGAAGAATGTAAAGTTGCTATCCGTTCAATCCGCCGTGACACAATGGAAAAATTAAAAGCTATGAAGAAAAATTCCGAAATAACGGAAGATGACCTCAAAGACTGCGAAAAGAAAGTTCAGGAAATTACAGATAAGTTCTGCGCTGAGGCTGACACTTCCGTTGCGAACAAAGAAAAGGAAATTATGACTGTATAAGGTGTGATTTTATGGCTTTATTCAAAAAGAAGGAAACAGAAACCTCCGCTCTGCCCGAAGTTCTCCCGAAACACGTCGGATTTATTATGGACGGCAACGGCAGATGGGCTAAAAAGAGAGGTCTGCCCCGTCCTCTGGGTCATGCCGAGGGTGCAAAGACTTTCAGGAAAATCCTGCGCCACTGTAAAGATGTAGGCTTGCAGACGGTGTCTTTCTATGCCTTTTCAACTGAAAACTGGAAACGTCCGCAGGAAGAAGTACAGGCTATTATGAATATTTTCCGTGAATACCTTGACGATGTAAGAGAACTCCTCACGGAGAATACAAGAATGATATTCCTCGGAAGCAAGGACGCTTTCGATAAGGACATTCAGGAGAAAATGCTCAGAATAGAGGAGGACACAAAGGACTGCAACGAAATGACCCTCCTGCTTGCCGCAAATTACGGCGGCAGGGACGATATTACCCATGCCGCAAGGATTCTCGCAGAAAAAGTCAGAAAGGGCGAAATCTCCCCCGATGACATAACGGAAAAACTTGTTGCGGAAAATCTCTATACGGCTGGCTATCCCGATGTTGATTTTCTTATCCGTCCGAGCGGTGAACTGCGCCTGTCAAACTTTCTGATATGGCAGTGTGCATATGCGGAATACTATTTCACGAATATTTTATGGCCCGACTTTTCGCCTGCCGAACTCGACAAGGCTCTTATTGAATATGCAAACAGACACCGCCGTTTCGGGGGTGTGTAATGCGGACACGAATTATTTCGGCTCTGGTGGGACTTGTAATTGTCTTTGCGGTGCTTTTTTTCCACAACACAATAGTCCTTCCCATAGCCGTTGCCGTAATAATCGGAATAATGCTCTATGAGCTTTTAAGGGCGGTAAAAATGCATAAGTGTCTGCCTGTACTCTGTGCCGTTGAACTGGGCGGAGTATGCGTGCCGATATTATATGATTTAAATATGGAGAATATAATATTTCCCATATGCCTTGTTTCGGTTTTTGCGGTATTTCTGACATGGCTCAGAAATCACAAGGAATACAAATATGACCAGATAATGTTCAGCCTTGCCTGTATGGTGCTTATTCCGAACTCCATGACAACACTTGTAAAGCTTGACCGTTATCACGAATCATACGGCATAGTATTGCTTATACTCGGTCTTGCGGGCGCATGGCTTGCGGATTCGGGAGCATATTTCACGGGCGTTGCAATCGGCAAGCATAAGCTTTGTCCCGAAATCAGCCCGAAAAAAACCATTGAAGGCTTTGTCGGCGGAATACTTACAAATGCCGTTCTTTTCGTTGCAATAGATATCGTCTATTCAAGATTTTTTGCGGACAGACATTCAATGCCCAAGCTTTCAGCCTGTCTTGTAATGGCTGTTGCGGGTGCGGTCTGCGGAGTTGTGGGAACAATCGGCGACCTGTCAGCCTCTATGATAAAGCGTCAGATAGGTTTCAAGGACTACGGAAACATAATGCCGGGTCACGGCGGAATGATGGACAGATTCGACAGCGTTTTATTCGTTGCACCGACTTTTTATGCCTTTATATCGCTTGTGCTGGGCGAAATGCGATTTAACTGATATTTTTTGAAAGGAGACTAAACGTTTATTTTGCGGATAGTCCCTTTCGCATTTTATCGGCATAATTTTCATATAAATTTCAGTAAACAAACATAAAATATACAAAATTTTTTCAGGAAAAAGGGGGAAAATATCTTGAATAAAAAAATATCAATACTCGGCTCAACAGGTTCAATAGGCACTCAGTCCCTTGAAGTCTGTGAAAAGCATGATTTTGATGTTATCGCCCTTGCAGCATACGGAAATACGGAACTGCTCGAAAAACAGGCAAGAAAATTCAATATTTTATATGCCTGCATATATGATGATAAAAAATATAACGATTTGAAACAGCGTCTTTCGGACACGGATATAAAAATTCTTTGCGGTATGGACGGACTTTGCGAAATTTCATCGCTTGGGGAAAATGACATTGTTTTAAATTCCGTTGTCGGAATGGTCGGACTTCTTCCTACTCTCACGGCTATAAATTCGGGAAAAGACGTTGCCCTTGCAAACAAGGAGACCCTTGTGGCAGGCGGTCAGCTTGTAATGAATCTTGCAAAAGAAAAAAATGTTAAAATATACCCCATAGACAGCGAACATTCCGCAGTTTTCCAGTGCTTGCAGGGAAACAAGCGGCAGCAGCTCAGAAAAATGATACTCACCGCATCGGGAGGTCCTTTTTTCGGCAAAACCTATGAGGAGTTAAAAAATGTTACAAAAGCTCAGGCTTTAAAGCACCCCAACTGGGAAATGGGCAGTAAAATTACAATAGATTCCGCAACCCTTATGAACAAGGGACTTGAATTTATTGAGGCTAAATGGCTTTTTGACCTGAAACCCGAACAGATTGAAATAGTTGTTCACCGTCAGAGCGTTGTTCATTCGGCAGTTGAATACAATGACTATTCGGTAATTGCACAAATGGGTGTTCCCGATATGAAAATACCGATACAGTATGCTCTTTTGTATCCCGACAGGCTTGAATGTCCCACAAAACCGCTGTCTCTTACGGATTACGGACAGCTTACCTTTGAAAAGCCCGATTTTGAGACTTTTAAATGCCTTAAATCGGCAATTGAGGCAATTAAAAGGGGCGGTATATATCCCTGTCTTGTAAATTCCGCAAATGAGGAATCCGTTAAATTATTTTTAAACGACAGGATAAAATTCATTGACATAGGGGAAATCGTTTCTTCTGTTCTTGATGAATTTGAATATTCAGACATAAAATCCTATGATGATGTTGTAAATGCAGACAAAATGGCAAGGGAATATGTTCTGAAAAAAGTAAATTTATAATTCAAAGAAAGGAAATTTAAATGGGTATTATTATTGCACTTGTTATTTTCGGACTTATTGTTACGGTTCATGAATTTGGTCATTTCATATGTGCAAAGTTAAGTGGTGTCAAAGTCCTTGAATTTTCCGTGGAAATGGGTCCCAAGATAGTTCAGAAGCAAAAGGGAGAAACAAAATATTCTCTCCGTGCCTTGCCTTTGGGAGGTTACTGCGCTATGGAGGGCGAGGACAGCACCCCCGACAATTCGGACAGCAGAAGTTTCAGAAATGCAAAACTCTGGAAAAGAATAATAATTCTTGCCGCAGGTGCTTTCATGAATTTTGTACTCGGTTTTGTCATGGTGACAATAATGATGACGATGTATGAGGAAGTGCCGACAATGCAGATAAGCGGTTTCAGCGGTGTGAGAAATGACGATGATTCCGTAACTTATTACTCCGCAAGCCATGACGCAGGTCTTGAAAAGGGCGATATAATAGTATCCATTGACGGAACAAGAATTTTCAGTGTAATTGATTTAAGTTATATGTTTGAAACTATGCAGGATACGGAACATGAAGTTGTTGTTAAAAGAAACGGCGAAAAAATTATTTTCGACAAGGTGAGATTTCATAATTCCCACCCCGAAGGCGGCGGTATGCTCGATTTCGGTCTTGTGTACAAAGAAAAAAATCCCCTGACTGTCATAAAGGGTGCGGGAGATGTTTTCATGTCAATGAGTCACCTTGTCGGAATGTCCCTTAAACAGCTTGTCACGGGAAAACTTCAAAAAGAAGAAGTTTCAGGTCCTGTGGGCGTTGTTTCCGCAATAAATGAAACAACTCAGCAGAGCAAAAGCACCGAAGATACAATATTCAGCCTTGTCTATATGACAGCATTTATAACGATAAACCTCGGAATATTCAATCTTCTGCCGATTCCCGGACTTGACGGAGGAAGGCTTGTATTCTGCTTTATAGAACTTGTACGCAGAAAACCCGTAAAGCCCGAACATGAGGGATATGTACACCTTGCGGGAATGGTTCTGCTTTTCGGACTTATGATATTCGCAACATATAACGACATAGTAAAACTTATAAGTAATTAAAAATTTTAAACAAGAGGAAAATTTGCGCCTTGACCTGAAAGTGAACGCAGCAAAACGGAGTGAACGAAAGGTCAAGCCATAAGAGCGCAAATTTGACGATTTTAAATAGGAGTTGATAAAAATGCCTGAAATATGCCTTTTGGGTACGGGGGGAATGTTGCCCCTTAAAGACAGATTCTTAACGGGTCTTTATGCCGAATACGGCGGAAAAGCCATTTTAATTGACTGCGGTGAGGGTATGCAGGTTGCTTTCGGTATGCACGGACTGAAAATGAGCAAAGTTGAAATGATTCTTATAACTCATTCCCATGCAGACCATGTAACGGGACTTCCGGGGCTTCTTCTCTCAATAGGAAACTGTTCGAGAACTGCACCGCTTGATATTTATATGCCCGAAAGCTGCGAAAATGCAGTTAAAAATCTGATGTCCGTCTGCGGATATCTGCCGTATGAAGTGGTGATTCATACTTTTTCCGACAATGAGCCTTTTTCATTCAAGGCGGAAAAAATAGACCCGATGCTGACAATAAATACTATTCCGCTGAAACATTCCGTTGAATGTGCGGGATATAATCTGATACTTGAAAAGAAACCCGTTTTTGACCCGAATAAAGCCAAAGCCCTTGGCGTTCCCGTTCAGATGTGGAAAAAACTCCACGCAGGCGAAAGCCTTACCCTTGATGACGGAAAAATTATAAGCCCCGATGACGTAACGGGCGAAAAGCGTCCGCCCGTAAAAATAACCTATGTGACGGATACTCTGCCGCTTCCCGAAATAATTCCCTTTGCGGAAAATTCGGAATTGTTCGTCTGTGAGGGTATGTACGGGGATTTAAGCAAAAAACAGTCCATGAACGAAAAGGGTCATATGCTTATGCAGGACGCTTGCGAACTCGCTAAAAAGGCAAATGTAAAAAAATTATGGCTTACGCATTACAGTCCCGCAGAAAAAGACCCGTCAGTCTATGAGGAGGAATTAAAGAATATTTTCCCGAATGTTGCCGTATCAACTGACGGAATTAAACTTAATATATAGGGGGCTTTCCCCATTCAAAATAAGGAGTGTTTTTATGAGAAATATAAAACCCGTTAAAGTCGGTAATTGTATACTTGACGGAAAACATATTTACATACAGTCAATGCTGAACAAACGTTCTGATGATATAGAGGGAAGTGTCAGACAGGCTGTTGAACTTGAAAAGGCCGGCTGTGAGATTATCCGTGCCGCTATTCCCGATATGCAGGCAGTTAAGCTTATTCCCGCAATAAAAGAGGCTGTAAGTATTCCACTTGTTGCGGATATTCATTTTGATTATAAGCTTGCGCTTGAATCAGTTGCCGCAGGCATTGACAAAATAAGAATAAACCCCGGAAATATAGGCAGTATGGACAGGGTAAAAGCTGTCGCAGATGCCTGCAAAGCCAAGAATATTCCCATAAGAATAGGCGTAAATTCAGGCTCTCTTGAAAAGGAAATACTTGCAAAATACGGCTCGCCGACTCCTGAGGCACTTGTTGAAAGTGCCATGGGACACGCTGCACTTCTCGAAAGATTTGACTTTGAGGATATAGTAATTTCAATTAAGTCCTCCGATGTGAACAGAATGATATCCTCCTACCGCCTTGCGTCCGAGAAATGCGGTTATCCTCTGCATCTGGGAGTTACCGAGGCAGGCACGGAGAGAATGGGTATAATTAAATCCGCTGTCGGAATAGGTTCTCTTTTGTGTGACGGAATAGGCGAAACTATCCGTGTATCGCTTACAGATGACCCCGTTAAGGAAATATACGCGGCTAAGGATATTCTCAAATGCATAGGCAAAAGGGGCGGTGTGAGATTTGTTTCTTGTCCCACCTGCGGAAGAACAAGGATTGATTTAATCGGTACGGCTAAAAAAGTCGAGGACGCTTTGAAAGATGTTGACAAAGATATAACTGTCGCTGTCATGGGCTGTATAGTCAACGGTCCCGGGGAGGCAAAAGAGGCTGATATAGGAATTGCAGGCGGTGACGGCTGTGCGATTATTTTCAGAAAAGACGGCTCTCAGAAGAAAATCAAAGAAGAAGATATTGTTAAAGAATTGCTTGCGGAGGTTGAAAAGCTTTAATGAATATTAATCTTTCAGAATTTTTAAAGGAATTTACTGCTGAAATTCCCGAAAGCATAAAGCAGGGCGAAATATTCAAGATGACTTATTCCGAAAATATGCAGAATATACATTTTTACGCATATTTTCAGAAACTTGTTCCCTTTGAGGATATTCCCGTCTTTGAAAAGTCCCTGCAAAATGTTCTCAAAACCGAAAGTGTAAGGCTTTTCTGCCGTTATCCGAAAGAAATATTCGGAAAAGACTGCTATGAACTGATTGTGAAACTCCTCAAAAGGGAAGAATCCCTGATAAACGGTTTCTTTGACAATGCGGAAGTTTCTTTCAAGCCCGACAGCATAAATATAAATCTCATGCACGGCGGACGGGAAATTCTTGAAAAACATTCCGTCAGCGTGAGAATGAAAAAACTTATATACAATATGTTCGGCATTGACATCAAAGTAAATCTTCTGGGCGGAGAAAATATAACAAAAGAAGAATTTGACAGAATGGCTGAAAAGGCTGATGCGGAAATGCCCGATTACAGCAGACAGCTTATCCCCGAAAAATCCCCCGAAGAAATAAGAAATGAACAGATTGCCGAAACCGTCCCCGTTAAATCAGTTGACATAACTTCACTGAATACTGATTTTGACCCCGAATCAGCAGAAATAATCAAGGGCAGGGCTATCCGTGAAACTCCCGCCCCAATAGTTGACGCTGTGCGTGACCTCGGTCAGAAATGTACAATTATCGGCGATGTTTTCGCCCTTGAAATAAAAGAAATAAAAAATAACAATACTGTTGCGACTTTCAGCATAACCGATTACAGCGGTTCTCTTATAGTTAAAATTTTCGTAAAAGGCAATGACGAAAAGGAACTTAAATCCCTTTCGGGAATCAAAAAGGGCGATACTCTCCTTGTCCGTGGAAAAATTGACTATGACAATTTCGCCCGTGATATCGTTGTAATGCCCGATTCGATAATTTCCGTGAAGCGTATACCCAAAAAAGACACCTACCCCGAAAAACGTGTTGAACTTCACTGTCATACAAATATGTCCGCCATGGACGCTGTAACAGACCCCGTAACCCTTATAAACAGGGCTAAGGAATGGGGTCATAAGGCTATGGCAATTACAGACCACGGCTGTGTGCAGGCTTTCCCGGACTGTATGTACAATATGCCGAAAGACTTCAAAGTAATTTACGGCTGTGAGGCTTATGTTGTCAATGACATTGACCGTGAAAAGATTCTCAAATATCCCGACAAGAGGACAATTGACGATGAAATTATTATCTTTGACGTTGAAACGACAGGGCTTAATTATTCAAATGACAGGCTCACGGAAATCGGTGCGGTAAAACTCAAAGATATGCAGATAGTTGATACTTTTAACACAAAGGTCAACCCGAAAATACATATCCCCGAAAAAATTACCGAACTTACGGGTATAAGCGATGATGATGTAAAGGACGCTCCCGAAGAAAAACAGGCTCTTGAAATGTTTATGGAGTTTTGCGGTGAAAACCCCGTCCTTGCAGCACATAACGCAAATTTTGACACAAATTTCATAAATCAGACCTGCGAAAGAAATAATATAAATTTTAAATATAACTATATTGATACTCTCGTTCTGTGTCAGGCTATGCTCCCCGATATGGGAAGATATAAATTAAACTATGTCGCAAAGAATCTCAAACTCGGAAAATTTGACCACCACCACGCCTCCGATGACGCTCTCATGCTTGCAAAGATATATATAGAATTAATAGCAAGGGCGAGAAAAAACGGCATTTTGAATCTTGATGATTTGAATAAGCTTGTTGACGAAATAGAAACCAAAAAACTTAAAAGCTATCACCAGATTATTCTTGTAAGAAATCAGGCAGGTCTGCGTAATCTCTATAAGCTTGTATCTCTCAGTAACCTTGACTGTTTCTATAAAAAGCCCCTTATGCCGAAATCCCTGCTTAACGAATACAGGGAGGGTCTTATATTCGGAAGTGCCTGCGAATCGGGAGAACTCTTTCAGGCGATTATCACGAAGAAACCGCAGGAATATATTGACAGGCTTGCAAAATTCTATGACTATCTCGAAATCCAGCCCATTTGCAACAATGAATTTATGATTCGTGAGGGAACTGCGAGCGATGAAGAACAGTTAAAAGATTATAATAAATATATAGTCGAACTCGGCGAAAGATTAAATATTCCCGTCTGTGCCACCTGCGATGTGCATTTCATAGACCCGAAAGACGCAATATACAGGAAAATTATACTTGCAAGCATGGGATTCCGTGACATGGAAAATCAGGCACCGCTTTATTTCAGGACTACGGACGAAATGATGAAAGAATTTGCTTTTCTCGGCGAAGAAAAGGCAAAGGAAGTCGTTATCACCAATACCAATATGATTGCCGATATGATTGAAAATGTAAGACCTATTCCGAAAGGAACTTTCACCCCGACAATTGACGGTGCGGAAGAAGAACTTAAAAGAATAACTATGGAAAAGGCGCATGAAATCTACGGTGACCCCCTGCCCGAACTTGTTGAGAAACGCCTTGAAAAAGAATTAAATTCCATTATCAAGCACGGCTTTTCGGTTTTGTACATAATCGCTCAGAAACTTGTATGGAACTCCGTTGAGAACGGTTATCTTGTCGGTTCGAGAGGTTCAGTCGGTTCATCGTTTGTCGCTTCAATGGCTGGAATATCGGAAGTAAACCCACTTCCTCCGCATTATATCTGTACAAATCCCGAATGTAAGCACAGTGAATTTCTGCTTGACGGAAAATACGGTTCAGGTTTTGACCTGCCCCCGAAAAAATGCCCAAACTGCGGAAAAGAAATGCACCGTGACGGTCATGACATTCCTTTTGAAACATTCCTCGGATTTGACGGCGACAAAGCCCCCGATATAGACCTGAATTTCTCAGGAGAATATCAGTCAAGGGCTCACAGGTATACGGAACAGCTTTTCGGAAAAGCAAACGTTTTCAAGGCAGGTACTATTTCAGCCGTTGCCGAAAAGACCGCCTACGGATATGTTAAGAAATACTGCGAGGATAACGGTATAAGTCTGAACAATGCCGAAATGACAAGGCTTTCCGCAGGCTGTACGGGAATAAAAAGAACTACGGGTCAGCACCCCGGAGGAATGGTTGTTGTTCCGTCCGATTATGAAGTTTATGACTTTACACCCGTTCAGCACCCTGCCGATTCGGAAGATTCGGAAGTCATAACGACACATTTTGACTTCAATTCAATGCATGATACTATCCTCAAACTTGACGAACTCGGTCATGTCGTGCCGACAATTTACAAGCATCTTGAAGATTTGACGGGACTTAAAATAAAGGATATCCCGACCTCAGACCCCGAAGTTGTGCGAATGTGTGCGGACTGTATGGCACTTGGCGTTACAGAACAGGATATATATTGCAAAACGGGAAGTCTCGGTATTCCCGAAATGGGTACGAATTTCACTATTCAGATGCTTCTTGACGCACAGCCCAAAAAATTCAGCGACTTTTTGCAGATTTCAGGACTTTCCCACGGTACGGACGTATGGGTTGGAAATGCAAAGGATTTAATCGCAGAGGGAAAATGTACCATTTCAGAGGTTATCGGAACAAGAGACAGTATCATGACATATCTGCTTTATCACAATGTTGAGCCGAAAATGGCTTTCCAGATTATGGAATGGACAAGAAAAGGCAAGGCTAAAAAGCAGTTCACCCCCGAAATTATTCAAATGCTCAAAGAACATGATGTTCCCGACTGGTATATTGAAAGCTGTCTGAAAATAAAATATATGTTCCCGAAAGCCCATGCCGCAGCTTATGTTATTGCCGCCATAAAAATAGGCTGGTTCAAATTATACAAACCGCTTGAATATTATTCAACCTATTTTTCGGTGCGTGGAGAGGATTTCAGTGCGGAACTCGCCGTAAAAGGCAAAAATGCCGTCCGTGCCGAAATAGAACGCCTTAAAGAACTCGGAAATGCCAAAACCAAAAAAGAATCAGACCTTTATGATATTCTGCTGATAACAAATGAAATGCTTTCAAGGGGAATGGAATTTCTCCCGATAGATATTTTCAAGTCCCATGCAACGGATTATCTCATAGAGGACGGAAAATTAAGGATACCGTTTTCGGCTATGTCGGGTGTCGGAGAAAGTGCCGCAAAGAGTATTTACGAAACTGCACAGGCAGGCGGATTTATCTCGATTGAGGAGTTTGGCGAGATGTGCAGTGCGTCAAAAACTACAATAGAAATGCTTGAAAATGCGGGTGCTTTTGGTGATTTGCCCAAATCTTCACAATTATCGTTCTTTTGACTTGACTTTATCGTATTATTATGCTATCATGTTATCATGTTAGCACATTAAAGTGCAAATTTGACGATTTCAAACAGGAGGCTGCTATGAGAAATTATGATTTGATTACTCCCGAAGGCACTAAGGATTTGCTTTTCGGCGAGTGTATCGCAAGAAGAAATATTGAAAATACTCTGATAGAACTTTTCAAAAGCAGAGGTTACAGCGAAATTATTACCCCCGGACTTGAATTTTTCGATGTCTTTAATTTAAATTCAAGATATTTTCCGCAGGAGAATCTCTATAAGATGACCGACAACAAGGGCAGACTTCTCGTTATGCGCCCCGATACCACCATGCCCGTTGCAAGAGTTGTCGCAACAAGACTGCGTGACGCTGTTCTCCCCCTGAAATTATGCTATAACCAGACGGTTTACCGCACGGAGCAGGCGTTAAAGGGAAGAAGTGATGAGACAGTTCAGGCAGGTATCGAAATAATCGGCTCTGATTTGAAAATGGCTGACCTTGAAGTTATTTCAACGGCTATTGATTCAATGAAAGCCCTCGGCATGGAATTTTCCCTTGAAATAGGTCATATCGGCATATTCAAGGAACTTGTCAGCCGTCTTGAAGCTACCGACAAGGAAAAGGAAAAAATAAGAAAATTAATCGAAAACAAGAATTTCCCCGCATTGAACGATATGCTTGATTCTTTCGGAAAAAATCCCACTGTCGATGCATTAAAGAGACTCCCCGCACTTTTCGGAAAAGAAGAAGTTTTCGACAAGGCTCTTGAAATCATGCCCGATGAGAGTATAGCCGTTCTCCTTGAACAGCTCAGGGAAATATATAATGACGTTCTCAGCGGAAACGAGGGAAATATCAGCGTTGATTTGGGTCTTGTAAATAAAACGGACTACTATACGGGAATTATAATAAAAGGCTATTTGCAGGGTCACGGCGATGAGGTTATCTCAGGCGGAAGATATGACAAGCTTATATCTGAGTTCGGCTATGATATTCCCGCTGTCGGTTTTGCGGTAAATGTAAACGCTGTCGCAAAGGTTATAGAGAAGAACGGCGTACTCCCCGCACCGCCCAGAATAGATGCCGTAGTATTCGCTCAGGAGGGCTGTGAGGCTTTCGCACTCAAAAAAGCAAAACAGCTCCGTGAACAGGGTCTTATAGTTGAAAACGCACTTTTCAGCGACCTTGAATCCGTAAGAGAATACGCAAAAGAAAGAAAAATTTCAAGAATAGTCGTTGCAGACGAAAATTTACAGGAGGCAGAAGAATGAGCAGACCTATAAGAATGGCTCTCACAAAGGGCAGACTTGAAAAAGATACAGTCGGACTTCTTGAAAAAATCGGCTTTGACTGTACAGCCGTAAGGGAAAAAGGCAGAAAATTAATTCTTCCCGTACCTGACGCAAATCTTGAAGTAGTCCTCGCAAAAGCCAATGATGTTATAACTTATGTTGAACATGGCGTTTGTGATATGGGCGTTGTCGGAAAAGATACTATCATGGAAATGGGCGGTAAATTTTTTGAACTCGCAGATTTGGGATTCGGAAAGTGCAAATTCGCCCTTGCTTCAAAGAAAGGCTGGGACTTTTACAGCGGTTACGGAATAAAGACTATCGCTACGAAATATCCCAACGTTGCAAGAAAATTTTTCGAGAAAAAAGGCATGGATACCGAAATAATCAAAATAGAGGGTTCTGTTGAGCTTGCGCCCCTTCTTGAACTTGCAGACGGAATTGTCGATATAGTTGAGACAGGTACTACCCTGAGAGAAAACGGTCTTGAAGTAATTGAGGACGTTGCACCGATTTCCGCAAGACTGATAGTTAATACGGTAAGCCTTAAAATGCGTCAGGCTGAACTTGAAAATCTCATAGAGAAAATAAAAAATAATTTATAAAATATCAGGGGGATTTGACATGAAGAAAATATTTGCAAACGGAACAGATGAAAAACAGTTCCTCGCTGAACTCAATAAAAGAGCTGGCGAAACAAATAAAAAAGTTACGGAAACAGTTTCGGCTATAATTGAAGATGTTAAAAATAACAGCGATACCGCAGTTAATAATTATACCCTCAAATTTGACGGAAAACTTCCCGAATATTATGAAGTTCCCCGTGATGTTATAAATGACGCACTCACGGAGGCAGACCGGGATTTTGTAAATGCTTTGCTCAATGCTCAGGAGAATATTGCAGATTTCCATAAGAGACAGGTTGAACAGGGCTTTATAAATGCTATGGATAACGGTGTAATCCTCGGTCAGAGAGTCAGAGGTCTTGAAAGAGTCGGTCTTTACGTTCCGGGCGGTACGGCTGCTTATCCGTCAAGCGTTTTGATGAACGCTATCCCCGCAAAAATCGCAGGAGTAAAGGAAATTATAATGGTAACTCCGCCCCTCAAAGACGGTACTCCCAATAAGGATATACTTGTTGCGGCGGCTATCTGCGGAGTTGACAGAGTATTCCTCGCAGGCGGAGCGCAGGCTGTTGCGGCTCTTGCATATGGTACGGAACAGATTCCCAAATGCGACAAGATAGTAGGACCCGGAAATATTTTCGTTGCAACCGCAAAGAAATTACTCTATGGCGTTGTCGATATTGATATGATTGCAGGTCCGAGCGAAATACTCGTTATTGCCGATGATACCGCAGACCCGAAATTTGCGGCGGCTGATTTGATGTCGCAGGCTGAACATGATGTTCTTGCCTCGGCTATTATGATTACCACCAGCGAAAAATTAGCTGATGAAACCATAAAGGAAATCGAAAGACAGAAAGAATATCTTTCAAGAAAAGAAATTATAACAAAATCCCTTGACGATTACGGTGCGGTCATTATCGCAGACAGCAGGGAAAAATGCGTTGAGCTTGCCAATGAAATCGCTCCCGAACACCTCGAAGTCTTAATGGAAAATCCCTTTGAACTTCTGGGAAGCCTTGAAAATGCAGGTTCAATATTCCTCGGAAATTATGCGTCCGAACCTCTCGGAGATTATTTCGCAGGTCCGAACCACGTTCTCCCGACAAGCGGAACGGCAAGATTTTTCTCTCCTCTGGGAGTTGCAAGCTTTACTAAGAGAATAAGCTATACATACTATACAAGGGACGCTCTTGCAAATGCAAAAGATGATATAGTATTGATTGCCGAAAGAGAGGGCTTGACGGCTCATGCAAATGCAATAAAAGTAAGATTTGAATAAATTCTGAATTTTAGAGGATTGAGAGGATAAATGCAGTTTTCAAATACTTTTATAAATTTTTCATTTTTTTTAAAGAAAGTTATAATTAGCAATTATCCTCTTTATCCTCTTACTTGATTAAATATTTGCACTAATAAGATTTCAAATAGGAGTGATATTTATGGGCTGGGAGAACAATGTAAGAAAAGTTATTCCCTATACCCCCGGCGAACAGCCGAAAGAAAAGGTTATAAAACTTAATACGAACGAAAACCCTTATCCGCCTGCAAGGTCAGTAAGGGATATTCTGGATAATTTCGATATTTCCGATATGAGAAAATATCCGCCCCCCAATGCCGATATTCTCGTAAATGCTCTGGCGGAAAGATATAAATTAAAGCCCGAACAGATTTTTGTCGGGGTAGGCTCAGATGATGTAATATCAATGGCTTTCATGACTTTTTTCAACTCGGATAAGCCTATACTTTTCCCCGATATTACTTATTCTTTCTATGACGTATGGGCTGACGTTTACAGAATACCTTATGAGACAAAGCCCCTGACGGCTGATTTCAGGATAAATCCCGATGACTATAAAGGCGAAAACGGCGGTATTATTTTCCCGAATCCCAATGCCCCGACAGGCGTTCTTGAAAGCGTTGACATGATTGAGGATATTATAAAAGCCAATCCCGATTCTGTCGTTATTATTGATGAGGCATATATTGATTTCGGCGGAAAATCCTGCATTGATTTAATCAATAAATATGACAATCTGCTTGTTGTTCAGACTTTCTCAAAGTCCCGTTCAATGGCAGGCATGAGAATAGGTTTTGCAGTCGGAAACGAAAAATTAATCAAATATATGAATGATGTCAAGTTTTCAATAAATTCATATACCATGAATATTTTAACTCAGGTATGCGGTGCGGAGGCTCTCAAAGACGAAAAATATTTTACCGATACCGTCAATAAAATTATTGATACCCGTGAGCGTTCAAAGATAAGATTAAAAGAACTCGGCTTTGAATTTCCCGATTCCATGAGCAATTTTATTTTCGCAAAGCCGAATAAAATCTCTGCGGAATTTATCTTTGAAGAACTCAAAAAGAGAAAAATATTCGTAAGATACTGGAATAAGCCGATTATAAGGGACTATCTCAGAATAACAATCGGCACTGATGAGGAAATGGATAATCTTTTTGAAGCACTGGGGGCGATTCTCAATGGATAAAGTAAGAACAGGCGAAACAAGACGTGAAACAAAAGAAACAGATATTTATGTGTGCGTTCAGCTTGACGGCAGAGGTTCTGCCGATATTGATACGGGTATAGGTTTCTTTGACCATATGCTGACGGCTTTTTCGGTTCACAGCGGTATAAGCATGACCGTTAAGGTAAAGGGCGATTTGTACGTTGACTGTCATCATACCATTGAAGATACGGGTATATCTCTCGGACAGGCACTCGGACAGGCACTCGGCAAAAAATCGGGAATTGTCCGCTACGGTACGGCTTATATTCCTATGGACGAATCCCTTGCCATGTGCAGTCTTGATATTTCAAACAGACCGTTTCTGGTTTTCAATGCGGAATTTAAAAATCAGTCCTGCGGAGAATACGATTTATGCATGACGGAAGAATTTTTCCGTGCATTTGCCTTTAATGCGGGGATTACCATGCATATAAATCTCATGTACGGCTCAAACGACCACCACAAGGCGGAGGCTATATATAAAGCCGTTGCCCATGCACTCAGAGAAGCCGTTGAATTTACGGCTGACGGCTCAACTTTATCTACAAAGGGGGTACTTTAATGACAGCGGTTATTGACTACGGCGCAGGAAATATTTTCAGCCTTAAAAATGCCCTTGACTATCTGGGCATAGAAAATAAGCTTGTAAATGATGAGGAATCAATAAGAAATGCAGACAGAATAATTCTTCCCGGAGTAGGGGCTTTCCCTGCCGCCATGAAAATGCTTGACAAGTCGGGTCTTACCGATATAATCAAGGAAGAAGCAGGAAAAAAGCCTTTTCTGGGAATATGTCTCGGTATGCAGCTTATGTTTGAAAAAGGCTATGAATTTGAAACTTCTGACGGGCTTGGACTTATTGAGGGCTGTGTCGGAAAAATCGAAGAACCGAATTTAATTATTCCGCATATGGGCTGGAATAAGCTTGAAATCCTGAATAATTGCAGACTTCTCGATAATATCGGCGACAATGCATATGTCTATTTTGTTCATTCATATAAGGCTTTCTGCGATGACAAATATATCTCGGCATATTCCGAATACGGCGGAAGAGTTCCTGCGCTTGTCCATGACGGAAAATTTGCTTACGGCTGTCAGTTCCACCCCGAAAAATCAGGTGAAACGGGTTTGCAGATACTCAGGAATTTTATTAGTTTATAATTACAGGGGGGCTTGGGGGGATAAAGCCGCCCCTTGACCTGAAAGTGAACGGAGCGTAGCGGAGTGAACGAAAGGTCAAGCCCGAAAGGGCGGCTCCCCCCATTTTAAATAAGAGGTGTTTAAATGATTATTTTTCCTGCAATAGATATTAAAGACGGCAACTGCGTAAGGCTTTTCAAGGGCGATTTCAGCACTGTCGAAAAAGTTGCGTCCGACTACCTCGAAACCGCCAAAGGCTTTGAAAATGCAGGTGCGGAATGGATTCATATGGTAGACCTTGACGGCGCAAAGGAAGGCAGACCCGTCAATACTGAAATTTATACAGACGTTGCCGAAAAAACAAATCTTAAAGTTGAACTCGGCGGAGGAATAAGAAATCTCGAAACTATCAGGGAATACCTTGATATGGGTATTTCAAGGGTCATAATCGGTTCGGCGGCTCTCAAAAATCCAAAACTTGTCCGTGATGCCGTTGAAAAATTCGGGAGCGAGAAAATCGCTGTCGGCATAGATGCAGTAAATAAAATGGTTGCAACTGAGGGCTGGCTCGAAACTTCCGATGTTAATTATATTGACCTTGCAAATCAGATGATTGATTCGGGAGTTAAATATTTTATCTTTACTGATATCTCAAAGGACGGCACGCTTTCGGGTGTCAATGCCGAACAGCTTAAAGAACTCAATGACGCTGTAAAGGGCAGGGCTTTCATAACCGCAAGCGGCGGAGTACATACAATTGATGATATAAAAATATGCGCCGAAATGGGGCTTTACGGCACTATCTGCGGAAAGTCGATTTACAAAGGTACTCTTGACCTTAAAGAAGCTATAAAATATGCAAACGTGGAATGAAATAAATACTCAGGAAGATATAGAGTTTTTCATGAACTGTACGGGCGGTATGCATGATTCCGTGCTTGTTCGTGCAGAATATTCAATGGGCTGCGGAAAGACCGACAGCGGCATGATAATAAAAAGTCCGAACCGTGAGTATGTATTCAGAATGGTTTTTGACAGCGAATGGACAAAACGTATTGAAATGGTTTTTACGGGAGTAAGGCATTTTAATATGTGCGGTTTCAGAGATAATTACAGCAATGAAATATATGGCTGTTTTCTTGAATTTCATACAGAACTCATGGGGAAAACCCGTGACGACAGGCTTATTGTATGGTCTGACGGAAGTTTTTCGCCGAAAGTATACGGAACAAGTATTGACCTGAAAGACTGCGATTGTTCATTTGTTATTGCTGATTTTTTGAAGTGGAGGTTTATAAACAATAAAAATGACTGATATACGTGTTATGACTATTGATGACTATGACGGCATAGCCGAACTTTGGGAGGAAAGCGGTGAAAACGGTACGAATACAACTGATGACAGCCGTGAGGGTATTGACAAGTATCTGAAAAGAAATCCGAAAACAAGCTTTGTCGCACTGGATAACGGAAAAGTTGTCGGTATGATAATGGCAGGTCATGACGGGCGCAGGGGATTTATACAGCATATGCTTGTATCTTCTGAATACCGCAGACAGGGAATTGGTCGCGGGCTTGTCGAAAGTGCGATGAACGCCCTTGACAATGAGGGAATAAATAAAGTCGCATTACTGGTTTTCAACAATAACAAACAGGGAAATAAATTCTGGGAACGAATGGGATTTACTCTCCGTGAGGATATTTTTTACAGGAATAAAAATATTCATGAACTTTACTATAAGCCGAATAAATTTCAGCACGAACGCATTGAAAAAATTCGGAATTAATTTAAACAGGAGGAAAATTTGCGCCTTGCCGTATGAACGAACGCAGTTTACGGAGTGAGTGAATAGGCAAGCCACAAAAGCGCAAATCTGACGATTTTAAATAGGAGGAAGATTTTGCCCTTGACACAAATGAACGAAAAAATCTTTGATTTTTGAGTGAATGTGTCAAGCCTTAAAAGGCAAAATCTGACGATTTTAAATAGGAGGTATGTATGCTTGCAAAAAGAATTATCCCTTGCCTTGATGTCAGAAACGGCAAAGTAGTAAAGGGTGTCAATTTTGAGGGAATAAAAGATGTTGGTGACCCCGTTGAATGTGCCGAAGAATATAACAGACAGGGTGCTGACGAAATCGTTTTTTATGATATAACTGCATCTTTCGAGGGGCGTGGAGTTTTCCTTGATGTAGTCAGAAATACCGCAAAAAAAGTATTCGTTCCGCTTACTGTCGGCGGAGGAATCAAGACTGTTGACGATATAAGAGAAACTCTCAGGGCAGGTGCAGACAAAGTTTCCGTAAATTCTCAGGCGGTTCAGAATCCGCAGTTAATTAAGGACGGTGCGGATATTTTCGGCAGTCAGTGCATTTGTGTCGGCATTGATGCAAAGAAAATCGCAGATAACAAATGGACGGTTTATATTAACGGCGGTCGTATCGACATGGGAATTGATTTGATAGACTGGGTTCACACTATTGAAAAACTCGGTGCGGGCGAAATATGCCTCAACTCAATAGACGCTGACGGCACAAAAGAAGGATTTGATATCCCCATGCTTAAAGCCGTATGCGATAACTGTTCAATTCCCGTAATCGCAAGCGGAGGCGCAGGAAAAATAAACGATTTCTATGAGGTTTTCGAGAAAACAAGTGCAACTGCGGCTCTTGCGGCTTCACTTTTCCACTTTAAGGAACTCACTGTTCAGGAAGTAAAGTCCTATTGCAGAGACAGAAATATTATTATGAGGTAATTATGGACATAGTATACAAGGATATACATGAGTTTTCGGAAAAAGACATTGAACAGCTTTTTCTTTCGGTTGAATGGTCATCAGGGCATTTTCCCGACAAGTTGAAAATTGCCATGAAAAATTTTTCAACGGTTTATTCCGCATGGGACGGCGATAAGCTTATAGGTATGATTTGCGCTATGGACGACGGCATCATGAATGCTTATGTTCACTATCTGCTTGTAAATCCCGAATATCACGGGCAGACAATCGGCAGAACGCTCGTTCAGATGATTAAAGAGCATTATAAAGATTATATGCGTATAATTGTTATTGCATATAATAATGAGATGCATTTCTATGAAAACTGCGGATTTGAAAAATCTGAGGTAAGTTCGCCGATGTTTATAACATCATTATGGACTTGAATATCAGGGTGGCTCCCCCATTTTAAATAATAAATAAGAGGTTAAAAATGATAAAGATTGATTTGAATGATTTGGATAAATTTTTTGTCAAAGGGGATTTAATCCCTGCAATATGCTACGAGGTCAATACAAAAACAGTTCTTATGCTTGCTTACATGAACAAGGAAAGCCTTAAAAAAACCCTTGAAACAGGCTATACATGGTTTTGGAGCAGGTCAAGGCAGGAATACTGGAACAAGGGCGCAACTTCGGGACACGTTCAGAAAGTTGTGTCTATTTATGGCGACTGCGACAACGACACGCTTCTTGTGAATGTTGAACAGACGGGTGTTGCCTGTCATACGGGAAGTTACAGTTGCTTTTTCAATGAA
>JAFYFU010000060.1 GCA_017543595.1 Ruminococcus sp.
AGCAACGCCGGTACCGCAGTCGTCGCCCATGTTTCCGAAAGCCATGGACTGAACGTTTACGGCTGTTCCCCATGAATACGGGATATCATTGTCGCGGCGGTATACGTTTGCACGCGGGTTGTCCCATGAACGGAATACAGCCTTGATTGCGCCCATGAGCTGCTCCTTGGGGTCATCGGGGAAATCTGTGCCGATTTTAGCTTTATATTCAGCCTTGAACTGACCTGCGAGGTTTTTGAGGTCGTCTGCATCAAGTTCAACGTCCTGAGTAACGCCCTTTGCTTCCTTCATCTTGTCGATAAGTTCTTCAAAGTATTTCTTTCCGACTTCCATAACGACATCGGAATACATCTGGATAAATCTTCTGTAACAGTCCCAAGCCCAGCGAGCATTTCCTGACTTTTCAGCGATAGTATTTACAACAGTTTCGTTAAGACCGAGGTTGAGGATAGTGTCCATCATACCGGGCATTGAAGCTCTTGCACCTGAACGAACAGAAACGAGGAGGGGATTCTCCTTGTCGCCGAACTTCTTGCCTGTGATTTCTTCCATCTTTGTGATATACTCATTGATTTCAGCGATGATTTCGTCACTGATTCCGCCGTCCTCATAGTACTGAGTACAAGCCTCTGTGGTGATAGTGAAACCCTGAGGAACAGGGAGGCCGATGTTTGTCATCTCAGCGAGGTTTGCGCCCTTACCGCCGAGAAGTTCTCTCATGTTTGCATTACCTTCTGAGAAAAGGTAGCAGTATTTTGTAGCCATTGGTAGTGTACCTCCATTTTTACATTTGAGCGGAGAAAGCCATTCTCCTGCTTATATCTATTATACCATATTCTGTAAAAAAATACCATATCCAATACATAAAAATTTTCAGTTGATTTTGTAGCATATTACACAAAAAACACTTAAAATAAATAAATATGAAAAAAAAGGCTTGAAATTATGAACAAACTTTGCAATAATTATAATATATTAAATCAGGAGGAAAATTTGTGCCTTGCCGTATGAACGAACGGAGCATGGCGGAGTGAGTGAATAGGCAAGCCTCAAAAGCACAAATTTGACGATTTTAAATAGGAGGAAAATTTGTGCCTTGCCGTATGAACGAACGCAGCGTAGCGTAGTGAGTGAGTAGGCAAGCCCCAAAAGCACAAATTTGACGACTTTAAATAGTAGGAAGATTTTGTCCTTGACATGAGAATGAACGGAGCGACAGCGAAGTGAATGAAATGTCAAGCCACAAAAGGCAAAATCTGACGACTTTAAATAGTAGGAAGATTTTGTCCTTGACATGAGAATGAACGGAGCGACAGCGGAGTGAATGAAATGTCAAGCCACAAAAGGCAAAATCTGACGATTTTAAATAGGAGGTATTTATATGAATAAGGCAGTTATCCTCGCAGGAGGACAGGGCAAAAGAATGAAGGCTGATATGCCGAAACCGCTTTTCAAGGTTTTGGGTGAACCTATGCTTGAATGGGTCATATCTGCCTGCGAAGATTCGGAAATTTCCGATATCTGCGTTGTAAAGGGATTTATGGGCGAAATGATAGACAAGTATCTCAAAGGAAGATACGAAACGGTTTTACAGGCTGAAAGACTTGGTACGGGTCACGCTGTACAGCAGGCTGTTCCTTTTCTCGAAAAGGATACGGACGGAAATACTCTTGTTTTATGCGGTGACGCTCCCTTTATAGACAGTCAGACAATAAAGGAATCTCTTGTGCTTCATAAACAGAATGACAATTCCGTTACGGTTATAACTGCGGAACTTGAAAATCCTTTCGGCTACGGCAGAATTATCCGCTCAAAAAACGGCATAAGCGGTATTGTTGAACAAAAAGACGCAACGGAAGAACAGAGAAAAATCAAGGAAGTAAATTCGGGGGCTTACTGGTTCAAAACCGCTGACCTTATCGAATTTCTCGGAAAACTTAAAAATGACAACGTTCAGAATGAATATTATCTCACAGATACCGTTGCAATTGCCATTTCGGAAGAAAAAAACGCAGGCGCATACAAGTCCTCAAACCCGAATATAATAAAAGGTGCAAACAACAGAAAAGATTTGCTTGAATTGAATAACTATGCAAGAAATATGGTTATCGAAAAACACCTCGAAAACGGTGTGGAATTTGTCTGCACGGACGGAATTATCATAGAGAGAAGTGTCGAAATAGGTACAGGTTCTCAGGTTCTTCCGAATACTATCTTACGCAGAGGCACTAAAATCGGAAACAACTGTATCATAGGTCCTAATTCTACGGTGGAAAATTGCAGAATCGGTGAAAATGTAGTATTCAATACTTCTCAGGCTTATGATTCTGTAATCGAAAAAAATGCCGAGATAGGTCCTTATGTTCATATCAGACCCGAAAGCAAAATCTGCGAGGGCGCAAAAATAAGCGATTTCGTTGAGATTAAAAATTCAAGCGTAGGAAAGAAAACCGCAGTCGCTCACCTTGTCTACATAGGCGACAGCGATATAGGCAAAAAAGCCAATATCGGCGCAGGTACGGTTACCGTCAACTTTGACGGAATTTCAAAAAGCAGATGCACAGTCGGCGACTACGCTTTCATAGGAAGCAATACAAACCTTATCGCTCCCGTAAACCTCGGAAAAGCCGTCTATACGGCAGCAGGTACTACCATAACAAGAAATATCCCCGACCACGCTCTTGCAATAGACAGGGGAGAACTCAAAACAATAGAAGGCTACACACAGAAAAAATTAAGCAAATAACAAAAAGCTCCGCATATGCGGAGCTTTTTTGCAGAAAAAAAACACTCGACATCGGCACCCTCTCTTTTGCCAATGACGAATGTTTTCTCTTTTTGGCTCGTCCGCACCCTCTATACGGATTTGCCTTATGGCAGGTGCAAACACGAAACACCCCTATGATTCCCTGTCCGATTGAAAATATTTCTGAAAATCCTGAATCTTGTCGAGCCGTTTTAGGCGAATCAAACATATTATAGGCATTAATGTTCGATATCGGCTTTTGTTCAATATTTCTTTCTGCGACTGATGATAAAATCAATGTTCGGCGGAGTTTAGACCGAACGACTAAGCAAATCATACTTGCCATGTTTTACAGGACACAATAATGTATCTTAATTTTGCGGAGGGAACAGCCTTAAAACAACTGTCCGCCGTTCCGACAATTGTATTATAGAACAAATGAAAAATATAATCAATTGACAATATTGCTTATTTTTAGCACTATATTGCCATAAATTTTTAAAAATAATATATTAATAAAAAATTAATTGAATGATATATTTGATTTTAATATATTTTCTTAATATTCGCAAATATGAACTGAATAAATATAAGATATATTTTTTAATATATTAATTTTTTGGCTTGACAAAGGCTTTTAAAGCCTTTTATAATTGCGTCTGAATCAAATAAATATTTTTTACTTAAATGCTCTGTCTGCGTCTGATTATATCACGGCAAATATAATAATAATTTTTTACAAATTCGTTCCCGAAATTTATCCTGAAAATTTTTTTGAAATTCAATAAATTTATGAAAAATCAGGATTTTTTTTCTGCAATATTATCATATAAATAAAAAAAGGACAGCCGAAGCAGTCCCTTTATATTTTAGCCTTTGAGTGCCACACGCCTTATTTTTCCGCTTATTGTTTTCGGGAGTTCGTCACGGAACTCAACGATTCTGGGGTACTTGTAAGGTGCTGTGTGTTTCTTTACGTAATTCTGGATTTCCTTTTTGAGTTCTTCCGTGCCTTCCTTGCCCTTGACAAGAACGATTGAAGCCTTTACAACCTGACCTCTTACGGGGTCGGGGGCTGCACTTACGCCACATTCAAGAACATAGGGGAGTTCCATGATAACGCTTTCGATTTCAAACGGTCCGATTCTGTATCCGCTTGACTTGATGACATCATCGACACGACCGACATACCAGTAATAGCCGTCCTCGTCTTTCCATGCGGTATCGCCTGTGTGATAGAATCCGTCATGCCATGCGTCCTTGGTTTTCTCCTCATCTTTGTAATATCCGAGGAAAAGACCTGCGGGGACTTTTTTGTCGGTGCGGATAACGATTTCGCCTGTTTCACCTGTTTTAACGGGGTTTCCGTCAGGGTCAACTATATCGACATCATAGAGAACGCTGGGTTTGCCCATTGAACCGGGACGGGGATTCATTCCGACAAAGTTTCCGATAGCGAGAGTTGTTTCGGTCTGACCGAATCCCTCCATGAGTTTAAGTCCCGTTGCGTTGTAGAACTGGTTGTAAACTTCCGGGTTGAGAGCCTCGCCTGCGATTGTTGCGTGTTTGATACTGCTCAAATCGAATTTGGACAAATCTTCTTTTATGAAGAATCTGTACATTGTAGGCGGAGCGCAGAAAGTTGTTATATTGTATTTTGCAAACATGGGGAGAATCTTGTTTGCGTCAAATCTGTCAAAGTCATAGACGAATACGCAGGTCTCACTGAGCCACTGTCCGTAGAGTTTTCCCCAGAGGGCTTTTCCCCAGCCCGTATCGGAAATTGTAAAGTGTATTCCGTTGGGGTCAACATTGTGCCAGTAACGGGCTGTGATAAAGTGTCCGAGTGCGTATTTATGGCAATGTGTAGCGATTTTCGGATAGCCCGTAGTTCCCGATGTGAAGAACATGAGATTCGGTTCACTTCCGCAGGAAAGCTCATCGGGGGAAGTCGGACGTTCAAATATATCGCTCTGCTGAGAGATTCCTTTGTCGAAATCAAGCCAGTTTTCACGCTCACCGTTTACAATCATTCTCACGATGTCCATGCCTGATTCTTCAACGGCAAGGTCAACCTGATGAGCAACATCACCGTCACCCGTGCAGACAATTGCTTTTACTTCCGCAGCCTTGAAACGGTATGTGAAGTCGTGCTGTACGAGCTGATTTGTTGCGGGGATAACAATTGCACCGATTTTGTGCAGGGCGATTATTGAGAACCAGAACTGATAGTGTCTTTTGAGGACAAGCATTACCTTGTCGCCTTTTTTAATTCCGATTGAACGGAAATAATTTGCGGTCATATTGGAATATTTTTTAATTTCCGCAAAAGTGAAAGTTCTCTCTTCCATATCGTTTGAAACGTAGATAAGAGCCTTTTTGTCGGGGCATTTTGCCGCAAGACCGTCAACAATGTCAAAGCCGAAATTGAAACTTTCTTCATTTTTGAAGCTTATGCCTGTGAGTGCGCCTGTTTCGTCCGTTTCAACGCTTATGAACTTGTCTGCTATGGGGTTTTCGACTTTGGCAAGGTCAAAGTTTGTAACACCGGGGAGAATGGACGGTTCGAGGTGCTGTATAGCCTCCTGCGGTTTCTGATTTACGCCGAAAACAACGGCATAGAATTTACATTCTTCACCGCCGACAGCCCATTCGTCATGGGGTTCGCTGCTGTCGTAGTAGATAGAATCGCCTTCTTCGAGGATTTCCTCATTGTCGCCGATTCTTACTTTAAGTTTTCCGCTTATGATTATGTCAAGCTCCTGACCCTCATGGGTATGGGGGTGGGGGACTCTGAATTTTTCGTCAACATAGGGAATCGTTACGAGGAAAGGTTCGCCTATTTTGTTTCTGAACTGCGGTGCAAGACGCAGATAGCTAAGACCTTTTCTTCTTGCGATTGGAAGTCCTTCGCCTTTTCTTGTGATGTCAAAGCTCTTGATACGGGGGCTTTCACCTTCCATAAGGTCGGTTATTTCGACACCGCAGGCATTTGCGAACTTGTAGATGAAGGAAAAGCTGAAATCTTTTGCTCCGCCCTCATAGGCAAGGTATTCGTAAACTGAAACGCCTGCTTTTGCAGCCATTTCTTCGGGAGTAAGACCTACCGACTCACGTGTTGCCCTAATTCGCTCGGCGACCTCTCTTATCTTATATTCGGGATTCATATTATTCATAGCAAGCCTTCTCCTTTCTCAGAATTTGCGCTCATGGGGCGCAATCGGAAAGTGTCTGGTTTTGTGCTTTAAAGCACACACTTCCGAGCTTACATAAACATTATTATATCACCGCATTTTTGATTTGTCAATAGATTTTTTGCAGAATCCCATATTTTTTGAAACTGCGTTTCATATGACAATTTTCATAAAATTTCATACAGTCAAAAAAGGACTTGAATTTTAAATATCATTGTGATATAATATAGAATGTATTCTTAAAAACAGACATTCAGTGTCGGATAGGAGATAATATGAACTTAACAGACCTTTATATCTTGGCGCAGTCGGAAGTTGAAAAGCCCACGCTTTTTCCTTTCCCGTTCGGACTTCATATAGTATTTACCATTATCGGGGTAGTGTTTCTTGTTTACCGCTTTATGAAACAGAGATACCCTTATCAGATAATAATAGCAACAGCCATGCCGATTTTGCTTTTGCTCTGGACTTCCGAAAGCAGAACGCTTTTCTACGGAGTTGGAATAGTTGAGCTTATTCTTGTACTCGCCGCAGCAGCAACTTCAATATTCTGCAAAAAGCCTGAGGACAAACAAAAGGAAAATACCGCTGAAAATAACGAAAATACGGAGGCAAAAGAATGAAAATCGCTGTTCTTGACTGGGATACCGTAAGTGTTGACGGGGATATCTCCTGCTCCGAAATTGAAAAATTCGGTGAAGTTAAATTTTTTCCGCTGACAAAGCCCGAAGAAACCGTTAAAAATATAGCGGATTCCGAAACAGTCCTCTGCAACAAAGTCCTCATAACAAGGGAAGTAATCGACAAATGCCCGAATATAAAATACATAGGCGTTTTCGCAACGGGTTTCAACAATATTGATATCGAATACGCAAGAGAAAAAAATATAACTGTCTGTAATGCAGACTCTTATTCAACGGACGCTGTTGCACAGCAGGTTTTCGCCTATATTCTCGACAGGTTCAGCAGAATAAGGGATTATGACACCGCAGTTAAAAACAATGAATGGATTAATTCCCCGACTTTTTCGTATTTCCCGATTCCGACAGCAGAACTTTCGGGAAAAAATCTTTCCATAATCGGTTACGGCTCTATCGGAAAAAAAGTCGCCGAAATAGGCAGGGCTTTCGGAATGAATATAATAATTTCCACAAGGGCAAAGCCCGAAAACTGCCCCTATGAAGTGACAGATGTTTCAACAGCCGTTAAAAAAGCGGATATCCTCACTTTTCACTGTCCTCTTACCGAGAAAACAAAGGGCATGATTAACAAAGATTTGCTGAATCTTATGAAACCGTCAGCGGTACTTATAAATACATCAAGGGGCGGTGTTGTCAATGAATACGACCTCGCAGATGCACTCAACAACAATAAAATATCGTTCGCTTATCTTGATGTTCTTGAAAGAGAACCTATGTCGCCCGATACTCCCCTCAGAAATGCAAAAAACTGCATAATTACTCCGCATACTGCATGGGCAGCCCGTGAAACAAGAGAAAGACTTGTAAATATAGTCTGCGACAATATAAAATCATGGCTTGACGGCAAGCCGCAGAATAAAGTAAACTGAAAGAAGATTTATATGAGAAATATTTCTGAAAAAAAGAGAATTGTTATAAAACTCGGAACTTCCACCCTCGCACACAAGACAGGAAAATTAAACATCAGGAGAATGACCAACCTTGTAAGAGTTATCTCGGATTTGCACAATTCGGGGCGTGAAATAATCATGGTATCATCGGGTGCTGTCGGTCTCGGAGCAGGCAAGCTCGGACTTTCCGAAAAACCAAAGGAAACCAAAATAAAACAGGCTGTCGCCGCTATCGGTCAGTGCGAACTCATGCACGTTTATGACGATATGTTCGCAAAATACAGCGTTACCGTTGCACAGATACTCCTTACAAAGACCATTATAAATGATTCAAACCACTGCCGAAACTTCATGAATACCGTTGATACTCTTGTAAGCATGGGCGTTATCCCGATAGTAAACGAAAACGATACAATCGCCATTGACGAACTTGAACTTGAAATAGGCGAAAACGATTCGCTTTCCGCACTTGTCGCAGACCTTTCGGGGGCGGATTTACTGCTTATACTCTCGGATATAGACTGTCTTTATACAGATGACCCGAGGAGCAATCCCGATGCACAGCCTATAAGGTATGTTGAGAAAATTACTCCCGAAATAGAAGCAGCCGCAGGCGGTGCAGGCACAAGTTTCGGCACGGGCGGTATGTCAACCAAAATCAATGCCGCAAAAATAGCCGCAAATGCAGGCATAGACATGATTATCATGAACGGGCGTGACCCCGAAAAACTCTATGACCTGTTTGAAGATAAAGAAATAGGCACTCTTTTCAAGGGTGCGGAAAAATTATGAGGTGATTTATATGAGCTATATTGAAGAACTCGGAAAAAAGGCAAAGGCTGCCGAATATGCAATTTCAACAGCCTCCTCACTTGCAAAAAACAATGCCCTTTCGGCAATCGCAAAGGCTCTCGTTGAAAATCAGGACGTTATAATAAGCGAAAATCTCAAAGATTTGCAGGCTGCCAAAGAAAACAATATGTCTCAGGCTATGCAGGACAGACTTAAACTTGGCGAAAAAAGAATCGCCGATATCGCAAAGGGCGTTGAACAGATTATATCACTCACAGACCCTGTTGGTCAGGTTATTGACGGATTTGTCCGCCCCAACGGTCTGCGTATCACAAAAACAAGAGTTCCCCTTGGTGTTATCGGAATAATCTTTGAATCCCGTCCGAATGTCACCGTTGACGCTGCGGCACTCTGTCTCAAAGCAGGCAACGCAGTTATCCTCAAAGGCGGAAAAGAAGCTGTCAATTCAAATATAATCCTCGGAAAAATTATGCGTGATGCCGTTAAATCCGCAGGTATTCCCGAAGATGTCATTCAGGTTGTCGAAAACACATCAAGAGAAACCACAAACGAATTAATGCGCCTTAACGGTTATCTTGATTTGCTTATTCCCAGAGGAAGTGCAAGACTTATTCAGGCTGTTGTAAATACCGCAACAGTTCCCGTTATTGAGACAGGCGCAGGAAACTGCCATGTTTACGTTGATTCCTCCGCAGATTTGGATATGGCTGTTGAAATTACCGACAACGCAAAAACTCAGCGTCCTTCCGTATGCAACGCCATTGAAAGCCTTCTTGTCCACAAAGATGTTGCGGAGAAATTCCTTCCCATGATTGCGGAAAGATTCAAGGCACACGATGTTAAAATCTACGGCTGTGACAAAACTATTGCCATTCTGGGCGATTCTGTCGAAAAGGCAACGGAAACCGAATATGCAACGGAATTTAATGATTATATAATCGCTGTCAAAGTCGTTGACAGCATTGACGAGGCTGTATCGCACATAAGAAAATACAGCACAAGACATTCCGAATGTATCGTTACAAAATCCCTTGATGCCGCAGAAAAATTCAAGAAGGAAATAGATGCCGCCGCAGTTTATGTAAACGCTTCAACAAGATTCACGGACGGCGGAGAGTTCGGATTCGGTGCGGAAATAGGAATCTCCACACAGAAACTCCATGCAAGAGGTCCTATGGGTCTTTCCGAACTTACAACAGTCAAGTATCTCGTTGAGGGTAACGGACAGATAAGATAAGGGAGTTAAAAATGGCAAGAAAAAAGAATAAGAAAAAAAATATCGAAACCCCGATTATCCCGAATGACAGCGACAAAAAAACAAGTACGGACAATATGTCCGTTGATGAATTAATCGCCACCATTCAGGCAGAAGAACAAAATTCCGAAAATTCGGTGCAGGATTCTTTTGAAATTGAGGAAATTCAGGAGACAGAAGAAATTCAGGAAATCCCCGAAGAAGAAATTTCAAATCCTGCCGACAGCATGATTGAAAGCATAAGACAAAATGCCACGGAAATTATGTCCGATATGGATTCATCGTCCGAATATGCCGAAATTCCGCAGGAAAATCCCGACAGCTCAATTTCGGATATGTCTGAAAACATAATTCCCGAAACTTCCGACAGCATATTCCCCGAACAGGATATTACAGAGGAAAATTCCGAAATTCTCCCCGAAATAAATGAGGATTTCAGCGGTGTTCTTGACGAAAATCCCTCGGAAGTCGTAAAGAAAGAAATTTCCGTACCCGACAGTCAGGCAGATGATGACCCCTCAAAGGGTATGGGCAAAAGAACTCTCTATGCCGCTATCGGCGTTATGTTCGCAGTTTTCACCTGCATAGGCATAAGCAGCGCACTTACAAAGGCAACAGGCTATTTCGGAAGTTTTACCGTAAACGAAGTGCAGATGGAAAGCTTTAAATCTGCTGTATATCCTGCGGTTATCATGGATATGCCCGCATTTACGAATACATACGAACTCACTTCCGAACAGGTTCTCACAGCGGCTATATGGTCAATGATAATGACTGACGGCGTGCTTGACGGCTATCAGAAAACTTTTGATGTAGTTTCCGTTCCTGCCGTTGATGTTGAAGCCTATGCGGTAAAGCTTTTCGGAGAGGATATCCCCGCACTCACTCACAGTACGGTAGGACCTGCCGAGGCGAGATTTTACTACAACAGCGAGGCTAAATCCTATAATATCCCTGCAAAGCCCCTTGTTTACACATATTATCCGAGAATAAAATCCGTTTCAAAAGTTGACGAGGTTTATTCAGTAATGGTTGACTATGTGAACGAGTTACCCGAATGGCTTGAAAGCGTTTCTTCAAAACAGGTTGAATTTAAACTCAGGGAATCAAACGGCGGTTATATAATTACTTCTCTCAGAGTTGTTACTTCTTCACCGTCACTTTGATAATTTAAATCTGTTGCATGAGGAAATTTATAATATATTTGAAAGATTACGGAGGTGCTTTATGAACCCTGACCCTTGCGGGAGAAAATTTTATAAAATTCCGACAGAGTTCATGAGTGTATCTTTTCTCCTGTCGGAATAATTCCGAAGAAAGGAGAACTGTCCTGATAAAAACGGACAGCATTTGCCATGATAAATTTCTATGTTTACAGCAACGGCAGACTTTGCGAATGTGACAAGCCCCAGAACGGCTGCTGGGTTTCTGTCGTTGACCCCACTCCGCAGGAAATAAAAGACCTTATTGACGATTTCGGTCTTGACAGCGGATTTGTAAAATCCTCTCTCGATGAGGAGGAATCTTCACGTATCGAAAGCGAGGACGACCAGACACTTATTATTATTGATACGCCTGTTTCCTCAATGGACGAGGACAATACAAAAACATTCTATACCATGCCGATAGGCATAATTATCACAAAAGAATATGTTTTTACAATAAGCCTGCATGAAACACAGGTTCTTGACGAGGCTGTAAGAGGCACTATACGGAATCTCAGACCTTCTTTCAAGACAAGATTCGTCTTGCAGATATTATTGAGAATATCAGCACTGTTTCTGTTTTACCTCAAACAGATAGATAAAATATCATCTGCCGCAGAACAGGAACTCCATGACGCTATGAAAAACGAACTCCTCATGCAGTTGCTTGCACTTGAAAAATCCCTTGTCTATCTCTCGACTTCACTGAAAGCCAATGAAGTTACAATAGGGAAAATAAACAGGGGCAGAGTTATAAAACTCTATGACGAGGACCAAGACCTGCTTGAAGATGTTCTGATAGAACTTAAACAGGCTATCGAAATGGCGAATATTTACACGGGCATTTTGTCAAGTATGATGGACGGCTTTTCGTCCGTAATATCAAATAATCTTAATATAGTCATGTGGCGACTTACAATAGTAACCATAATTATGCAGATACCAAATATTATATTTGCGTTTTACGGAATAAATACTGTCGATTTGCCGATACCGTATACTATTTTCCCGATACTGCTGGCAGTGTTCCTGACGGTGATTACGTCATTCATGCTTATGAAGTGGAAGAAAAAATAGTAATTTAAGGGCGTGGTGATATAATCCCCTTAGAGTAGACACACGAAAAAAACAAAAGTGTGAAAACTCTAAGGGGGTTATTTTATGCCAAGAAGAAGTAAACTAACGGATGAAGAACGGATAGCTGCGGTACAAGAATATCTGAATGGAGAAGGCA
>JAFYFU010000061.1 GCA_017543595.1 Ruminococcus sp.
CAACTGTGGCGTGCTTTGCAGTATTCGCATTGCGGATTCTTGTTAAAAGATCTGCTATTGTATCAGTGATTTGCATTGCAGATGACCTCCTTTTCGTATTTTACCAGCTTGCTTTTTTAACGCCGGGAATCTGACCGTCATGAGCCAGCTCTCTGAAACAGATACGGCAGATGCCGAATTTTCTCAGATAAGCGTGGGGTCTGCCGCAGATTTTGCATCTGTTGTAAGCTCTTGTGGAATACTTGGGAGTTCTCTGCTGCTTGTTTATCATTGCCTTTTTAGCCATTGTATTTCCTCCCTGATTACTTTATGAACGGCGCACCGAGCAGTGAAAGAAGTTCTCTGCCCTCTTCGTCTGTCTGAGCTGTGGTGATGAAATTGATATCCATACCTCTTACCTTGTCGATTTTATCGTATTCAATCTCAGGGAAGATAAGCTGTTCCTTGACACCTGTCGAATAATTGCCCTTGCCGTCAAATGAATTTGCGCTTATTCCTCTGAAATCACGAACACGGGGGAACGCAACGTTAAAGAGCTTGTTTACAAATTCATACATCTTTTCGCCTCTGAGGGTAACTTTAACGCCTATGGGCATACCCTCACGGAGCTTGAAGTTTGCAACTGACTTCTTTGCTCTGCACACTACGGGCTTCTGACCTGTAATAGCTGCGAGGTCGGTCATTATAGCGTCAATTACCTTTGCGTTGTCCTTTGCATCGCCTGCGCCGACATTGATAACAACCTTGTCGAGCTTCGGAATCTGCATAACGCTCTTGTAGCCGAACTTCTTCATCAGTGCGGGAGCAACGTCGCTAACATAATATTCTCTTAAACTTGCCATGTCGTTTCTCCTTTACATTATTCAAAAGACTTTCCGCATTTCTTGCAAACACGGAGTTTCTTGCCGTCCTCTACGATATGACCGATTCTTGTGGGCTTGCCGCACTTGGGGCATACGAGCTGGACTTTGCAGGCATAAACGGGGGCTTCTGTCTTTACGATGCCGCCCTGCTGACCCATTCTTGTGGGTTTAACGTGCTTTGTGATTATGTTGATACCCTCAACGATAACCTTGCCCTCCTTGGGGCTTACTTCTACGACCTTACCTGTTTTTCTGTCGCCGTTCTTCTGGAACTTGTCCTCATAGTCACCGGTACGGAGAATAACAGTGTCACCGGTCTTTACGTGTACTTTACTCATATCAATGACACCTCCGATTAAAGAACTTCGGGTGCGAGGCTGAGGATTTTTGTATATTCCTTTTCACGCAATTCTTTCGCAACAGGTCCGAAAATACGTGTTCCTCTGGGGTTCTTGTCTTCCTTGATAATAACTGCGGCATTCTCATCAAAGCGGATATATGTTCCGTCCTCTCTTCTGAGACCCTTTGCCGAACGAACGATAACTGCCTTTACAACATCGCCCTTCTTTACAACGCCTCCGGGTGTTGCTTTCTTTACGGAAGCAACTACTACATCGCCGATATTTGCATATCTTCTGCGTGTACCTCCCAGAACTCTGATACACATAAGCTCCTTTGCGCCTGTGTTGTCAGCGACCTTCAAATAAGTCTGCATCTGTATCACAGCGAGTTCCTCCTTTCAAGCATTAAGCTTCTATCAAAATTACTTAGCCTTTTCAATGATGTTTGTAACACGCCATCTCTTGTCCTTTGAAAGCGGACGTGTTTCCATTACCTCAACAACGTCGCCTACTCTGTACTCATTGTTTTCGTCATGAGCTTTGAGTCTAACTGTACGCTTGATGATTTTCTTGTAAAGCGGGTGTTTAACGTTATCAACGATAGCAACTACGACGGTTTTATCCATCTTATCGCTTACAACCTTACCTACTCTTGTCTTTCTAAGGTTTCTCTCTGTAGACATTAGCTAAATCCTCCCTTTCTTACTGCTGTGCAAGCTCTGCCGAACGCAGAACTGTCTTTACACGGGCAATATCCTTCTTTACAGCGTTAAGTCTTGCTGTATTGTCAAGCTGATTTACAGCGTGCTGAAAGCGGAGCGCAAAAAGCTCTTCCTTTAAGCTTACGAGCTTTTCGTTAAGCTCGTCCACAGACATTTCTCTGATTTCTGATGCCTTCATTACTGCTCCACCTCCTGCTCTGCTTTAGTAACGAATTTACACTTGATAGGAAGCTTGTGCATAGCGAGACGCATAGCTTCTCTTGCAGTTTCCTCAGCAACGCCCTTTATTTCAAAGAGAACTCTGCCGGGCTTTACAACTGCAACCCAGTATTCGGGTGAACCTTTACCTGAACCCATTCGTGTTTCAGCGGGCTTTTCTGTGATGGGCTTGTCAGGGAATATCTTTATCCAAACCTGACCGCCTCTCTTGATGTATCTTGTCATAGCGATACGGGCAGACTCAATCTGGTTGGAGGTTATCCAAGCAGGTTCAAGTGCCTGTAAACCGTAATCACCGTAAGTTACCTTGTTTCCTCTGTAAGCCTTGCCTTTGAGGCGGCCTCTGTGTACTCTGCGGTACTTAACTCTCTTTGGAAGCAGCATTACTGATTACCTCCTTCACTTCTTCTGTTGTCACGGTTGAAGTTTCTGTTTCCGCCTCTTCTGTTTCCGTCACGTCTGTCGTCACGGCGGTTGTTATTGTTGCGGCGGTCGTTTTTCTTTTCGGACTTTTCTCTCTGAGCGGCAGCCTTTGCAGCGTCACCCTTGAGAACTTCGCCCTTGTATATCCAAACCTTTACGCCGAGTTTTCCGTAAGTTGTATCAGCCTCGGCAAAGCCGTAGTCGATATCTGCACGGATAGTCTGGAGCGGGATTGTACCTTCGTGGTAGCTTTCGCTTCTTGCGATTTCTGCGCCCGCAAGTCTGCCTGATACCTTAACCTTGATACCCTTTGCACCGAGACGCATTGTTCTGCCGATTGACTGTTTCATAGCTCTTCTGAAAGAAACACGGTTCTCAAGGTCGAGAGCGATTTTCTCAGCAACGAGCTGGCTGTCCATATCGGGCTGTTTTACTTCGATGATGTTTACATAAACCTGCTTGCCCATCATCTTTTCAAGCTGAAGTCTAAGCTTTTCGATTTCTGCGCCCTGTCTGCCGATAACGATACCGGGCTTAGCGCAGTGAATGTGGATTCTGACTTTATCGGCGAAACGCTCGATTTCGATTCTGGGAACACCGGCAGCATACAAGCTCTTCTTAATGAAATTACGAACGTTGTAGTCCTCAACGAGGGTATTGCCGAAATCTGCCTTATTGGCATACCAGCGTGAATCCCAGTCCTTTATAACGCCCACACGAAGACCGTGCGGATTAACTTTCTGTCCCATTATTCAGACCTCCTTGGGATTATTCTTTTTCTTTAAGAACAACTGTGATGTGTGATGTTCTCTTTAATATTCTGTATGCTCTGCCCTGAGCTCTGGGCATGATTCTCTTCATGATGGGTCCGGGTGTTACGAAGCACTCGGCAACATAAAGGTTATCCTTGTCCATGCTGAAATTATTTTCTGCATTTGCCTGTGCGGACTTTACAAGCTTACTTACGATAGGACTTGCAGCCTTAGGAGTAAGATCTAAAGTAGCCAAAGCGAGGTCAACGTCCTTGTTTCTGATTAAATCAAGAACAATCTGAACCTTTCTGGGCGATATGCGGGCATTTCTCAAATAAGCTCTTGCTTCCATTCAAAGCTCCTCCTTTCGCTTACTTCTTACCATTGTTAGATGTCTTGGAACCTGCGTGTCCCTTGTAAGTTCTTGTAGGAGCAAACTCGCCGAGTTTATGTCCTACCATATCTTCCGTAACATATACCGGAACGTGCTTGCGTCCGTCATGAACAGCGAATGTATGACCTACGAAATCGGGGAAAATTGTGGAAGAACGGCTCCATGTCTTGAGGACTTTCTTTTCGCCTGCTTCGTTCATTGCAACAACCCTCTTCAGGAGAACTTCCTGCACATAAGGTCCTTTTTTAACGCTTCTGCTCATTAATAGTTCCTCCTTTCAGATTATTTGCCGTTGCGGCGTTTTACGATAAACTTATCAGTTCTGTGGTGCTTCTTACGTGTCTTGTAACCGAGAGCGGGTTTACCCCAGGGGGTAACAGGTCCGGGTCTTCCGACAGGTGACTTACCTTCACCGCCTCCGTGGGGGTGGTCACAGGGGTTCATTACAGAACCTCTTACAGTAGGTCTCCAGCCCATGTTTCTTACACGACCTGCTTTACCGTAGTTTACGTTTTCGTGGTCGATATTTGAAACCTGACCGATAGCAGCCTTGCAGTTTATCGGAACTTTTCTCATTTCGCCGGAAGGAAGTCTTACGAGAGCGTATTTTTCTTCCTTACCCATAAGCTGTGCCTGATTTCCTGCACTTCTTACGAGCTGTGCGCCCTTGCCGGGGTAAAGTTCGATAGCGTGGATAAATGTACCAACGGGGATATCAGCGAGTTTGAGAGCGTTGCCGGGCTTGATGTCTGCCTCTGCGCCTGATTCGATTTTGTCGCCTGCTTTAAGACCGTTGGGAGCGAGAATATATCTCTTTTCGCCGTCCTCGTACTGAACGAGAGCGATGAATGCGCTTCTGTTGGGGTCATATTCGAGTGTAAGAACGGTAGCAATCATATCGTCCTTGTCACGTTTGAAATCTATTACACGGTATTTTCTTCTGTTTCCGCCGCCTCTGTGACGGACTGTGATTCTGCCGTAGCTGTTTCTTCCCGATTTCTTTTTAAGGGGTTCGAGAAGGCTTTTCTCCGGCTCAACCTTAGACAGAACGGAGTAATCCGTTACAGTCATCTGACGCCTTGAAGGTGTCGTAGGCTTGTAGGTTTTAATAGCCATTTATTTCAACTCCTTGTAAAATGCTTGTTTGCGGGAGCATTACTCCCATACTCTGCGGACTGTCTTACAGTCCGTTGATTAATACATACCCTCGAAGAATTCGATAGCCTTTGAATCGGCTGTAAGGGTAACTATTGCCTTTTTCCATGAAGCTGTTGTGCCGACGAATCTGCCGACTCTCTTTTCCTTGCCCTTGACATTGAGAGTATTTACCTTTGCAACCTCAACGCCGAAGAGTGTTTCAACAGCTTTTTTTATTTCGGATTTGTTAGCGTCCTTGGCAACTTTAAAGGTGTACTTTCCTGCCTGAAGGTTGTCCATTGACTGTTCTGTGATAACGGGTTTAAGGATAATATCCTGCGGTGCTTTCATTATGCGTACACCTCCTCGATTTTTCCTACGGCATTCTTTACAACGATGAACTTGTCATAGTTGAGTATGTCGTATACATTGAGAGTGTTTACAGCGGCTGTTTTAACGCCGGGAATGTTTGCTGCGCTCTTGATAACCTTTGCGTCTGCCTCTGCTGTAACGATGAGAGCCTTGCCCTGAACGTTGAGGGCTTTGAGCATTTCAACGATAGTCTTTGTCTTGAAGCTGTCGAGTGTGAGAGCATCGAGAACTATCATATTGTTATCGAGAACCTTTGTTGAAAGTGCGGACTTCATAGCGAGTCTTCTTACTTTCTTGTTGAGAGCGTATCTGTAATCTCTGGGCTTAGGACCGAGAGCAACGCCGCCGTGGTACCACTGAGGAGCTCTTGTCGAACCCTGTCTTGCGTGACCTGTACCTTTCTGTCTCCAAGGCTTTCTGCCGCCTCCTCTTACTTCTGTTCTTGTAAGAGTTGACTGAGTACCCTGTCTCTGGTTAGCGAGGTAATTTACTACCATAGCGTGCATAACAGCTTCATTGGGAGTAACACCGAAAACTGCGTCTGAGAGTTCTGTTTCGGAAACCTGCTTTCCTGTCATATCAAAAACTGAAATTGTAGACATTTACGTTTCCCCCTTTCTCAAGCCTTTACGCTGTCAACGATATATACTATACCGCCCTTGGGTCCGGGAACTGCGCCCTTGATGGCGATAAGATTGTTTTCAGCATCTATCTTTACTATTTCAAGATTCTGTACTGTTACCTGTTCTGCGCCCATGTGACCTGCCATGCCCTTGCCCTTGTAGATTCTTGAAGGTGAGGAGCAGGCACCCATTGAGCCTGACTGTCTGTGAACAGGACCTGTACCGTGAGTTTCTTTAAGTCTGTGCTGGTTGTGACGCTTGATTGCGCCTGCGAAACCTTTACCTTTGCTTATGCCTACGACATCGACTGCATCGCCTACTGCGAAAGTATCAGCCTTGATGATATCGCCGACATTGAGAGTGTCGCAGTCCTCAAATCTGAATTCTTTGAGGTTCTTCTTGCAGGCAACGTCAACCTTTTCAAAGTGACCCTTCATGGGCTTGTTCATTCTCTGAACCTTAACATCTCCGTAACCGAGCTGAAGAGCTGCATAGCCGTCGTTCTCGACTGTTTTCTTCTGAACGACAACGCAGGGGCCTGCTTCAACAACAGTAACAGGGATAACTTTTCCTGTTTCGTCGAAAATCTGTGTCATACCGATTTTCTTAGCGATAATGCCTTTCTGCATTTTAATTTCCTCCTATTAAGGTTATTGGTTGATGATTTATCAACATGACCGACGGGATACCGTCATTTTTGCAGGTGCAACGGAAATTACTTAACTTCCATAACAACGTCTACGCCTGCGGGGATTTCAAGCTTGTCAAGAGCAGCTGTTGTTTTTTCCGTAGGACGGATAACATCAATAAGTCTCTTGTGTGTCCTCATTTCAAACTGCTCACGGCTGTCCTTGTATTTGTGTACAGCACGGAGGATAGTAACAACTTCCTTATCTGTGGGGAGCGGTATGGGACCTGAAACTCTTGCACCGCTTCTTTTAGCTGCTTCTACGATTTTAGCTGCTGCTATGTCAACAGTAGCGTGGTCGTAGCCTTTAATCATGAATCTGATTTTTTCATTGACTGCCATTATTTTCGCCTCCTTGGATAATATTTTGGGGGACGCTTATCGGGACTTCACACGTTTCCGTGTGTTTCATGCCATATCTATTAAAAAAGCCCGAAAAACCGTTGTTTTCCGAGCATCAAACGACATATTCGGACACAAAAAAGCACAAACGTACACACGCAAGCTGTACTGTTTTAAAACTCCACAAACTGTGTCCCATATCCCACTCGCCCGGTTTAAAATCGGACATACTCCACGGAAATTCCCCGACACACCGTCGGCAACCTTCCGTTTCAACGCATATCTTTGCAGTCCGTGCATACTCTATGCACTCAGCTTTTATATTATACCACGCAAAAACGCATAATGCAACAGTTTTTCCAAAGTTTTACTGTAAATTTTTTATTAATAAAAAAATAGATTTAACTTATATTCATGCGTAAAAAACATAAAATTTAAAATTTAATAAAAATTACCGAAAAGCACTTGAAAATATCGTGAAATAATGTTATAATTATTGGAGTATACGCCGTCATTACGGCACAAAAGGAGCTAAAAACTATGAATTACGGACATTTTGACCTTGAAAACAAGGAATACGTCATCACAAACCCCGCAACCCCCGCACCGTGGGCAAATTATCTCGGTGACCCCGAATACGGTGCTATGATTTCAAACAACGCAGCAGGTTACAGCTTTGTAAAGTCGGGCGCAAACGGAAGAATTTCACGTTTCCGCTTCAATTCGGATATGGCTCTCCCCGGCAGATACATTTATATCCGTGACAATGATGCAAATGACTACTGGTCTGCTTCATGGCAGCCTGTCGGCAAGCCCCTCGACAAATACAAGAGCGAATGTCGCCACGGTACTGCCTATACTGTAATTTCCGCAGAGTATACAAGTATAAAGTCGGAAGTTACTTACTATGTTCCCTACGGAAAAACCTATGAAGTTTGGAGAGCAAAAGTTACAAACAACGACTCAAAAGACAGAAATCTCTCACTCTACGGATTTGTTGAGTTCACAAACGAACCCAACTACGAACAGGACCAGGTAAATTTACAGTATACATTATTTATAACAAGAACAAGCTTTGAGGAAAATAAAATAATCCAGCACATGAACGAAAATGACGGCAAGGACGAAAGCGGTTCAAATCACCGTGAAAGATTCTTCGGAATGGTCGGCGCACCCGTTTCGGCTTATAACGGTTCACTCAGCGATTTCATAGGACCTTACAGAACTTATTCAAATCCCATTGCCGTTGAATCGGGCAAGTGCAACAACAAAATGAATTTCAATTCAAATTCATGCGGTGCTTTGCAGTCGGATATAACTCTCAAAGCAGGCGAAACAGTTGAACTTATTTACATACTCGGTCAGCGTGACAACGTACAGGCAACAGCTATTCTCAACGAATACAAAGAGGCTGGAAAAGTTGATGCCGAAATCAAACAGCTTAAAGACTACTGGCACGGTCAGCTTTCAAATTTCAAGGTTGAAACTCCCTCACCCGAATTTAACAACATGATTAATGTATGGAACGCTTATCAGTGCTTTATAACATTTATCTGGTCAAGAGCCGCATCATTTATTTACTGCGGTCTCAGAAACGGCTACGGTTACAGGGATACCGTTCAGGATATTCAGGGTATTATTCACCTTGACCCCGAAATGGCTGCCGAAAAAATCCGTTTCATGCTCTCTGCACAGGTAAGCAACGGCGGAGGACTTCCCCTTGTAAGATTCAATCACAATGCAGGTCACGAAAACTGCCCCGATGAAAATGATGTAAACAGCGTTTACGCAAAGGAAACAGGTCACCCCTCATACCGTGCAGATGATGCTCTCTGGCTTTTCCCGACTATTGTTAAATATATCGGTGAAAGCGGAAACAAGGCATTTTTAGATGAAGTTATCACATATGCGGAAGAAGGCGGCGGTGAGGCTACCGTTTACGAACACCTCAAAAATGCTATAAGATTCTCTATGGAACGCCTTGGAAATCACGATATGCCCGCAGGACTTCACGCAGACTGGAATGACTGTCTCAGGCTTGGCGCAAAGGGCGAATCAACCTTTGTTGCTTTCCAGCTTTACTACGCAATGAGCGTTATAAAAGACATGGCTGAATCAAGAAACGATTCCGAATATGTTGAATATATAACAAATGCACAGGCTAAACTTGCATCTGCACTTGAAAAATGCTGGGACGATGACAGATTTATCCGTGGTATCCGTGAGGACGGAATTGTTGTTGGTGCGAAAAAAGACCCCGAAGCAAATATGTGGCTCAATCCGCAGAGTTGGAGCGTAATTTCAAAGTTTGCCTCCGCAGAACAGGCTGAAAAAGCCATGAACAGCGTTCATGACATACTTAACACACCCTACGGTGCAAAACTCCTCGAACCGCCCTACAAAGACCACTATTTTGACGGTGCATTAATGCATATCTTCAATGATGACACAAAAGAGAACGGCGGTATATTCTCGCAGTCGCAGGGCTGGCTCATACTTGCGGAATCTCTCCTCGGTCACGGCAACAGAGCTTTTGAATACTTCCTTGAAAGTTCCCCCGCTGCCATGAATGACAAGGCTGAAATAAGAGTTATGGAACCCTATGTTCACGGTCAGTTTACGGAATCAAAGGCTTCTCCTTTTGAGGGACGTTCACACGTTCACTGGCTTACAGGTACGGCATCTACCGTTATGGTAGGCTGTGTAGAGGGTATCTGCGGTATGCGTCCCGATGCAGACGGTCTGCTTGTATCTCCTTCTGTTCCTTCGGAATGGGATAGTTTCAGAATAGAAAAGAATTTCAGAGGAAAGAAATTAAATATAGATTTCGACAACTCCGCACACGTTGAATCAGGCGTAAAGGAAATAATCCTCAACGGCGAAAAGCTCGAAAAGAATTATATTCCCGCCGACAAACTCGCAGATGTCAACGAAATAAAAGTTATCCTCGGCTGATAAATATTAAAGCAAATCCCGAAAGAAAATTCTCTTTCGGGATTTTTTATCAGAAATACTTGCTTTTTTCTTTGATTTTCTTTTCGGTGTTTTCGATATTCATTCTCAGTTCGTTTGCAGAAATTCTCATAGCCCCGTTTCCGAAAATAACTGTCTGTTCGGCATTGTCGGAAGTGGCGACTTTTACACGGTGTTTTTTTGACAAATCATGGCTTAGTTTTTCAATATAGCTGTCGGCGGTTTCGTTTTCTTTCGTATAGACCACATTTATATTTGTAAGTTTTTCCGTATGTCCGTTATTGCCTTTTACTTTGTAAGCGTCAAAGACAAGTATTATTTCATATTTGGAATAGCCCTGATAATTGCTTAATATATTTATCAAATCAGACCTTGCCGCATCAAGATTTTCGCCTGCGGTTTTTTTGAGCCTGTCCCACGCAAATATCACATTATAACCGTCAACTATGAGATAATCGGGCGGTTCGTAGTCGGGAAGGCTTACGGGCTTTGAATAGTCATGGGATTTTTTTGTTCTTGTAAAAGATTTTCGTGATTCATTTTCTGTTTTTCCGTAAATCTTTTCAAATATTCCTTTTATTTCCTCATCTGAAACACTGAATTTGTTTGAAGTTTTTATTGAAGCCTGCGGAATATTTTCACTTGTTTTTTCAAGGCATGACGGCAGATGCATATATTTCGGGACTTCATTCCATTTGACATTGAAACCTGCTCCGTGTACGCAGAATATTGAATCGGCGGAATTTTCAATATCGCTGTCGCAGTTGTAATTTATATTTTTTATTATTTCCTCCGCATTGTGACATTCACGGTATCCGCACGGTGTACAGCTTATTCGTCCCCTGCCCCTTGTATAGCTTATTACCTGCTGATGATAGCCGTTTATCTCATAAACTGGAGCTGTTCCCCTTATGACGGAAAATTCACCGATTGTTTCGGGGGAGTCAAACTCTGCGGACATATGCTGTAAATCCGCAATTGCCCTGCCCGTATATTCCGACGGTATTTCAAGTTCATATTCAAAATAAGGTTCAAGGAGAATACTTTCCGCAAACCTCAGACCGTTGCGTACTGCCCTGTATGTAGCCTGTCGGAAATCTCCGCCCTCTGTATGTTTAAGATGAGCTTTTCCCGACATGAGAGTTATTTTAACATCTGTAATCGGCGAACCCGTAAGCACTCCGATATGAATTTTTTCTTCAAGGTGCGTGAGAATTAATCTCTGCCAGTTTCGGTCAAGGTCATCTTCATGACATTCCGTATCAAAAACAAGACCGCTTCCCCTCGGCAAAGGTTCAATAAGAAGATGTACTTCTGCATAGTGCCTTAAAGGTTCGTAATGCCCGACACCCTCAACCGTATTTTTTATGGTTTCTCTGTAAGATATTGCCCCGTCACCGAAAGAAACATCATAGCCGAATTTTTCTTTTATTATATCCGTGAGAACTTCAATCTGTACCGCTCCCATAAGCTGCATATGTATTTCCTTTGACGGTTCATTCCAGACTATATGTAACATAGGGTCTGTATCTTCAAGACGACGCAAATCTTTAAGTGCGTCAAATGGATTTATATTTTCGGGGAGTATCACTCTGTATGACATTACGGGTTCAAGAACTGCCCTGTCGGAATTTTTCACAAAGCCTATACCCTGTCCCGAATAAGTATTTTCAAGACCCGTAACGGCACATATATCGCCTGATTCTGCTTTTTCCACGGTGCGGAATTTTTCTCCCGAATAAAATCTTATCGAACTTATTTTTTCGGTTATTTTCTCGCCGTCCTGAGAGATGTATTCCATTTCGCTCCTGACTTTAAGCTCTCCGCCCATTATTTTCATATGGGTGAGCCTGCTCCCCTTGCTGTCGTAGGAAACTTTATAGACCTTTACACCGAATTGCTCTTGTCTTTGCGGTTCTCTTGTAAATCTTCCGATTGCAGATACAAATTCCTCAACGCCCTGCATTTTAAGTGCAGACCCGAAAAAACACGGGAAAATTTTCCTGTCCGCTACGGCATTTATTATATCCTCATCGGAAATATTTTCTTCGGAAAGATATTTATTCATCATTTCTTCCGAACACAAGGCGCAGTTTTCCTGTATGTTCTCATCAGACCCCGAAAAATCAACACAGTTTACGGAAAGCTTTTGTTTTATGTTTTCAAGTATAAATTCAGGTTCTGCCGTTGTCAGGTCGGTTTTGTTTATGAATATAAACACGGGTATTTCGTATTTTGAAAGAAGTTTCCACAGCGTTGATGTGTGGCTCTGAACTCCGTCGGTACAGCTTATTACAAGAACGGCATAGTCAAGCACCTGCATGGTTCTTTCGGTTTCTGCGGAAAAATCAACGTGTCCGGGAGTATCGAGGAGAGTTATAACATCTTTGTCCTTGTTGTCTTTGCCTTCACCGATTTTTATTTCAGCCTGATGTGCAAATATGGTTATTCCCCTGTTTCTTTCGATAAAATTTGTATCAAGAAATGAATCGCCGTTATCGACACGACCTTTTTTTCTTATAGACCCTGTTAAATAAAGCATTGATTCGGCGAGAGTGGTTTTTCCAGAATCAACATGGGCAGTTATTCCGAGCGTTATTTTCTTCATAGGATTTTCTCCTTTTCAAGTATATCATATATATTTTATCACAAAAATAATTTTTTATCAATACGGATATTTATTTTATGTTGATTTTTCTTATATTCTGTGTTATAATAACTCTTATTGAAAGGAGAAATTTTTTATGGGTATTTTTGAAGTTTTCGACAGGATTTCCGCAAATTCGCAGGCGCAAAGAGGTAAAATAGAATATGTCATCGCAGGTCTGGGCAATTTCGGAATGGAATATGACAATACAAGACACAATGCAGGTTTCTTTACGGTTGACAAACTCGCAGGAAATCTCGGTGAAGAAATAAACCGCCTTAAATTCAAGGGCAAAACCGCAGAAGTCACAATAGAGGGCAAACGCTGTCTCTTGTTAAAGCCCCTTACATACATGAACAACAGCGGTGAGTCTGTCGTTCAGGCTCTTGAATTTTACAAGCTCGATACATCAAATTTAATCGTGATATATGACGATATTTCCCTTGAACCCGGAAAACTCAGAATCCGCAGAAAAGGCAGTCACGGCGGTCACAACGGAATAAGGAGCATTATCGAACTCACGGGAAAAGAGGATTTCCTCAGAATTAAAATGGGTGTCGGAAAAAAGCCCCACCCCGATTATGACCTTGCAAAATGGGTTCTCGGAAAGTTCAGGGCTGACGACCTTAAAAAAATGGAAATTTCAGCCGAAAATGCCTGCGAATGTATAAAGCTTATGGTTCAGGGCAAAACAGATGAAGCGATGAACAAATATAATTCCTGATTTGGAGTGCATCATGAAAATTTTCAAGGAACTTTTCAAGGAGCTTTCGGGATATCAGAATATATCTCAGGCTCTTGACAAAAACATTTCACCCGTTTCGGTAACGGGTCTTTCGCATATACACAGGTCACAGCTCATATATGCCCTTTCGGGCGAAAAGACAAATCTCGTCATAACAGGTTCGGAAGCAGAGGCAAAAAAATTATGTGACGATATAAATATGATGTCGGGAGAAAATACGGCTGTTCTTTTCCCGTCAAAAGAACTTGTTCTGACTTCCGTTGACAGTTCAAGCGGAGAATATGAACATATGAGAATTTCCGCACTTGAAAACGCTGCCGAAAAAAAATGTTCAGTCTTATGTGCAAGCATAGAAGCCGTAATGCAGCCCGTCATTCCGCCTGATGTGTTGAAAAAATCCTGTATTCTGATTTCTCAGGGACAGGAAATAAATATACAGAACCTTTGCAGTGTTTTATCTCTGAGCGGTTATCAGAGGTGCGAAAAGGTTGAGGGCGCATCGCAGTTTTCCGTGAGGGGCGATATTTTCGATATTTTCCCCGTAAACTGCAATAATCCCGTGCGCCTTGAATTATGGGGCGATGAAATTGAAACTATCTGCGGATTCGATACGGACACACAGCGCAGATTTGACGAAAAACTCGAAAGTATAAGAATTTCCCCCGCAAGCGAAATCATCTGCGATACAAACGAACTCGCCGACAAAATAGAATCGCTTTCAAAAAAAGTCCGTGGAAAAAGAATGAACCTTGTCCGTGAAAAACTTGAATCCGATATTAAAAGACTGCGTTCGGGAGAAATTCTCTCACATCTGATGAAATACTATCCCCTTGCATATGAAAATATTTCAACTGTCTTTGACTATATTGACGGAACGGTTATTTTCAGCGACTATTCTGATATTCTGAATACTTCTTCGGGCATAATATCCCAGTACAATGAGGATATCAAAATATTAATGGAGGAAGGGCATCTCTGCAAGGGGCTTGACGGCTACTGTCTGGAACTCCCCAAAATCCGCCTTATCGCAGAAAAATACAACTGCCTTTATCTCAGCAATTTCGTTCAGGGCGGAGAACGCATTGATTTCCGCAGAATAGTAAGCTTTGAGACTATGCAGACCGCATCATGGAGCGGTGAAATGAAACAGCTTGTTGAGGATATAAACGAATACAAGCGCAGAAATTACAGAATAATCCTCTGTGCGGGAAGCCTTAAAACCCTCCCCATAATACAGCAGGATTTGCAGGAAAACAATATTTCATGCGATATCGCAAACGATAATATTTCACCGCAGAACGGCAGAGTATACCTCATGTCGGGAAGTTTCAGCGGAGGCTTTGAATATCCCGAAAACAAAACCGTTCTCATAACTCAGGGGCGTTCCCTCGATACATCAAGAAAAATCAGAAAGAAAAAGAAAAACAAGGCTGAGGAAATCCGCAGTCTTGCCGATATATCCGAAGGCGACCTCGTTGTACATTCGGGTCACGGCATAGGCAGGTTCATAGGCATACGCAAGCTTGAATTTGACGGCATTACAAAAGACTACATAACCATTCAGTATGCTGGTACGGATAAATTATATATCCCCGTAACACAGCTTGACATGGTTTCAAAATATATAGGTCCACGTGACGATTCGGGAGTTAAATTAAACAAGCTTTCCTCGAATGAATGGCAGAAAACAAGAAACAATGTAAAGCGTGCCGTAAAGGATATGGCTCACGAACTTACACAGCTTTACGCAAAACGTGAAAAAAGTCAGGGCTTTGCATTTTTCCCCGATGACGAAATTCAGCATGATTTTGAGGAAAGATTTCCCTATATCGAAACAGATGACCAGCTCACCGCAATATCGGAAATAAAATCAGATATGGAACGTGAAAGACCTATGGAAAGACTTCTCTGCGGAGATGTAGGTTTCGGAAAAACAGAAGTCGCTTTCCGTGCCGCCATGAAATGCGTTCTCGCAGGAAAACAATGCGCCCTGCTTGCACCAACAACCGTACTTGCTTATCAGCATTATCAGACAGCCCTGAGAAGATTTGAACATTTTCCCGTTAATATAGAACTGCTTTCAAGATACAGAAGCCCGAAACAACAGTCTGAAATTGTCAGCAAGCTGAAAAAGGGCAAAATAGATATACTTATAGGCACTCACAAGATTATCCAGAAAAGCGTTGTATTTAAAGACCTCGGTCTGGCAATAATAGATGAAGAACAGCGTTTCGGCGTTGCTCACAAGGAAAAATTCAAGGAGAGTTTCACAGGCGTTGATGTTCTCATGCTGTCTGCAACTCCCATTCCGAGAACGCTTAATATGGCTATGAGCGGAATAAGGGATATGTCCGTACTCGAAGAACCTCCGCAGGACAGATACCCTGTGCAGACCTATGTTGTCGAATACAGCATACCGACTGTCATTCAGGCTATAAGAAAGGAACTCCGCCGTGGCGGTCAGGTGTATTATATTCACAACCGTGTGGAAACTATAATGTCATGCACCGCAAAATTGCAGGAGCTTATCCCCGATGCAAGAATAGCCTATGCTCACGGTCAGATGAGTGAGGACAGTATGTCCGATATCTGGGAGCAGGTTGTTGAACATGAAATTGATATCCTCGTATGTACCACTATTATAGAAACAGGCGTTGACGTTCCGAATGTGAATACTCTCATAATAGAAGATTCCGACCGTTTCGGTCTTTCACAGCTTTATCAGCTCCGTGGGCGTGTCGGACGTTCAAACCGCAGGGGATACGCTTATTTCACCTATAAAAAAGATAAAGTCCTCACGGAAGTAGCCACAAAAAGACTTAATGCCATGAAAGAATTTACCCGTTTCGGAAGCGGTTTCAGAATCGCCCTCCGTGACCTCGAAATAAGAGGAGCAGGCAGTATTCTCGGCGGAAGTCAGCACGGACACATGGAAGCTGTCGGATATGATATGTACCTTAAACTTCTATCCGAGGCAATATCCGAGGAAAAAGGCGAAAAACCCGAAAAAATCCCAGAATGTCTTGTCGATATACAGATTAATGCCCATATCCCCGAAAAGTATATCCCAAGCCTTAATCAGCGAATTGACGTTTACAGGAAAATCATGCTCGTAAATCAGGAGGAGGACAAACTTGACCTCATTGATGAACTCATAGACCGCTACGGAGAACCTCCCGAATCGGTTATCGGACTTGTCGAAGTTTCTCTCCTGAGAAACAGGGCTGCCCGCCTCGGCATAAGCGAAATCACACAGAGAAACGGTTCAATGTATTTCTATACGGAATATCTCTCGACAGAACAGATAGCCTCACTTTCCGCAAAATACAGGGGAAGAATAAATTTCAACGGTTCGGGAAAATCCTATGTTTCTGTTAAAATCCCCCCGAATACCAACGCTTTTGACATGATGAAAGAAACTGTCGGAGTCTTGTCGGACTCAAAAACAAATGTATGAATAGTGTTAAAAATAAATAAAAAATCTCATCAACATTGTGCAAACTGCCACTTGATAATAAAACGATTTTATGATACAATAGTGACATACGAAAAATCAGTAGGTGCGCATAAAGCTTTTATTTATCGTTCGGCGCACAAATGTAAGGAGTTATTAATAATGAAGATGAAAAAGATTATCGCAGCTCTTGCTGCTTCTGCCGTATCTTTGACCGCACTTGCTTCTGTAAGCCTTTCAGGTTTCGCTGCTGAGACAGATATTAATTATACAGGTCCTTCAACAGGTGCTTATAAAAATGAAAATAACAACCTCCGTGTAAATATCTGGAACACATGGGGAAATGATATTAAAGACCTCGACACAAACGCTTATAATTGCAGTGAGTGGGTAAAGGTTGACTTCACAATCACAGGTCTCGGCAACCAGCTTACAAACAAGAACACAGACGGAACAAATTCCGATTCCTATTATGCTTTCCTCGGCGGTTCGATAGGCGCAAATGCACAGCGTTTCACAAAGGAAGATGCCGAATCCGTAGGCGACAGCGTTGTTGATATCACAGGTGACGGTTCTTATACCGCTACTTTCAACCTCGCAGAGGCGGCAGATACAATTCTCTGTCTCTATCTTGAAACAAATATCAATCCTTTCAACCGTGAAGGCTTTGCAAATGATGACCCCTCCACAACAGGTATCAATATAAAGATTGACAGAGTTTATACGGTTGCTCCCGAAGAATCTGCTGAAACAACCACAACAGACGCTTCTGCTGTAACAACTACAACAGACGCTTCCGCTGACAATGCAGCTACTACCACTACAACCACAACTTCAAAGGATTCTTCTTCAAAGTCAAGCAGTTCATCGTCCTCTAAGTCAGGTTCTTCAACAACAACTGAAAAATCCGCTCAGACAGGCGATGCAGGCGTAGGCGCAGCAGTTGCGGCAGTCAGCGTTGCAGCAGCAGCAGCTTTCGTTGCAAGAAAGAAAGACTGATGTAATCCGTAATATATACCCTCCGCTTTATGGCGGGGGGCTTTTTTTGAGAAGGGAGATATTAAAATGTATTACAAAAAAATCTGTATTCTGGCACTGACATTATGCATGACATTCTGTTCATGCTCGAAAAATACCGAAAGTTCGGATTCTTCAAAAGAATCCTCTCAGGAAACTACTGCCGTTCAGACAGAACCCGCAACAGAAGAACTTATACCGCCCGTCCCCGCAGAGGCAGACGACCCCAATGCCCTGACTTTTGATGACGGTGATTTTTCGTTCGCAATTCCGCAGACAAATGACAAGGATTCCGCACAGGGAACTCTTGAAATTGCCGAAATTCAGGGAAATAAAATGCTCTGCTTTAAAGATGACGGTACTGCCCCCCTTGACGAAAAAGTCCAGAAAATACAGTTTGATGCCGCAAAAATGTTAAGCCCCGAAAATATGGCGAAAGTCCGTTCAATAGAACTTGATGCCTATGCGGACGCAACAGCAGACAAATTCGTGAACGATGACGGAGAAAATGTAAAAGCCCCCGGCTGGATTGGCGGCGGCGGAGGTGCTAATGTCGCAGGCGACAAATGGTATAATTTCAGCGAATGGGAAGGCGGAGAATATAATTTTGAAATGTCAGGCGCAGTCCATGTGAAATTTAAATTCCTGCTCGCTGAAAGCGGTCAGTGCTGGGACGAAACAATGCCCGAAGCTACATTTATGATTATGCGCTGGGGCGCAAAAAATGAGGGAAATTTCTACGTTGACAATATAGTTTTCTATGATGAGGACGGAAATTCCCTGCCCATTGAAATAAGTGAGGGAAACGCAGGCGCAGAAACTCCCGAAACCGATGAAACCGATGAAATCTCCGAAAATACGGAAAATTCCGAAAACACAGATGAAGATATAAATATTGACGAACTTATAGGTCAGGCAGAAGAACAGCTTGCCGAATACGATTCACAGGCTGATGATGCAATTCAGGAAATAACCGAAATGATTTCGGAAATGCAGAATTAAAATTTTTTATGATATACCGTTCATTCGGTATATCATATTTTTTATTCAAAAATTTGCCTGTAAAGTCAAACCGCCTTGACATTTTTGTTGTAACAGTATATAATAAATAAGTAAGTTTAAATATTTCGGAAAGATATTCAAAAGGAGAATAAAGACATGAAAACAGTTTATACTTGTTTCTGCACCGATGTAATACACGAAGGGCATATGAACATAATCCGCAGAGCTAAGGAATACGGCGATGTTATAGTCGGAATACTCAGCGATGAGGCTATGGTTAAATATAACCGTTTTCCCACCGTTTCATTTGAGGAAAGGGTTAAAATGGTTGAGGATATAGAAGAAGTTTCAAAAACAGTCGTTCAGGAAACCGTACTCTATGATGATATAATCGACAAGCTTAAACCCGATTATGTTATTCACGGCGACAACTGGAACAGCGGTCCTATGAAGGCAATAAGAGACAGCGTTGAAAAGAAACTTTCGGAATACGGCGGTCAGATTATTGACGCTCCCTACACCTACAACGAAAATGTTCACCGCATAGACATGAAAATCAAGGAAAAACTCGCCATGCCCGAACTCCGCAGAAAAAGACTCAGACAGGCTATAAATCTCCGTGGAATCGTAAAGGCTCTTGAAGTCCACAGCGGTCTTACAGGTCTTATTGCCGAAAAAACTTTTGTTGAAAACAACGGAGAATTTGACCAGTTTGACGCAATGTGGATAAGTTCTCTCTGCGATTCTACCGCAAAGGGAAAGCCCGATATTGAACTTGTCGATATGACCTCACGTTTCCGCACAATTGAAGATGTCATGGAAGTTACCACAAAGCCTATAATCTTTGACGGCGACACAGGCGGACTTGCCGAACATTTCGTATATACAGTTAGAAGTCTCGAAAGAATGGGCGTTTCAGCCGTTATCATAGAAGATAAAATGGGTCTGAAAAAAAATTCCCTTTTCGGTACGGAAGTAAAACAGACTCAGGATACCGTTGAACATTTCTGCGAAAAAATAAGAGCAGGAAAAAAAGTTCAGCTTACAAAAAGCTTTATGATTATAGCAAGAATCGAAAGCCTTATACTTGAACAGGGCATGGAGGACGCTTTGACAAGGGCTTTTGCCTATGTTGAAGCAGGTGCTGACGGCATAATGATTCACAGCAGAAAAAAATCCCCCGATGAAATAATAGAATTCTGCGACAAGTTCCGTGAGAAAAATTCAGATACTCCGATAGTTGTAGTTCCCACAACTTTCAACACGATAACAGAAAGTGAACTCAAAGAACACGGCGTAAATGTCGTTATATACGCAAATCAGCTCACAAGAAGCGCATTTCCCGCTATGGAAAATACTGCAAAACAAATATTAATTCATCACCGTGCAAAGGAAGTTGATGACCAGCTTATGCCGATAAAAGAGATTATTTCTCTCATTGACGAACTTTAATTAATGGTGACAGTATGCAGCTTCTTATTTTATCTGATATACACGGAAATGTTTCAGCCCTTGAAAGTGTCCTGAATGATGTTTATAAAAGTTATTCCCCCGATGCGCTGGCACTTCTGGGAGATTTTGTCGATTACGGTATGCGTTCCGATGAAGTCATAAAAATAATAAAAAGTATTGAAATACCCATAGTGTGCAATATCTGGGGAAACCACGAAAAAGCCGTAATTGACGGGGATTATTCGCATTTTTCTTCGCAGAGGGGAGTTGACTCCGCAAAAAACACAAGAAAAAATCTCTCGGCGGATTCACTTGAATACCTTGAAAATCTTTCGGGAAAATGCGGTTACGCAGAGTTTGAATTTGCGGATATGAAATTTCTTGCAATTCACGGCAGTCTTAAAGACCCGTACTGGAAAGCGGTTTTTCCGAACGGAGATTTTGAAGGATATGAAAAATATGACTTTGTTCTTTCGGGACACAGCCACTATGCACACGCTTTTCCCGTTTTCTATCCTGCGGAAAATCCCGAATACAGAAATAAAAAACGCACGTTTTTCATAAATCCGGGTTCTGTCGGTCAGCCGAGAAACCATGACCCAAGGGCGCAGTATGCGGTTCTTGATACGGAAAAGGGAGTTTTTCTCCTCGCAAGCGAATACAATATAAAATATGAACAAAGTCTTTTTACTGAAAATATTGACCCGTTTTACAGCAAAAGACTTGAAAAAGGAGTTTGAAAATGAAAGCTTTATACATTATAAGCGGTGTTGCGGGCATGACAGGAAATGAACTCGCAAGACAGATTCTCAATGCAGGCAAGGGGGCAATTATCGGCTTTGATAATTTTTTCTGCTCGTCAATGGATACAATTGAGGATATCGCAGGAAACGAAAATTTTGACTTTTTCCAGTACGATATAAACTGTACCGCTCAGATGGCTGAAATACAGTACCTCGTAAACAGGAAAAAATCTGATTTCGACAAGGTTTATTATATAAACTGTGCCGCTGTCGTTCATACGGAATATTTCTATCATGTAAATACTACCTATGATACAAACGTAAACGGCATGAGAGTATTTTTACAGCAGGCAATTGCAGTCGGTGCAGACGCTTACATAAACTGCTCAACTTCAGAAGTTTATTCAATGCAGTCATTCGCCGAGGGCGGTGTAAAAGAAAGTGATTATCTGCTTATGGCAGACGCTGAACACAGTCAGAGAACAAGCTACGCAACAGGCAAGCTTTTAACCGAATTTTTCATGAAAGATGCTGTTGACAACGGTCTTATAAAAGGCTGTTCAATAAGATTTGCAAATGTTTACAGCAAAAATGAAAGATTTGCAAAACATATCCTCCCCCACATCGTTACAAGCCTTACCGAAACAGGAAAAGTAGTTTTACTTGAAAATTCCAAGAAAAACAAAAGAACTTTCCTGCATAACAATGACAGTTGTGCATCTGTTCTCAGACTTCTCGAAAGCCCTGACGCACTTGACGGAACTGTTTACAATGTCGCAACAGATGAGGAAATTTCAATCATTGACCTTGTATATCTCATAGGTGAAAAACTCGGTATTCCGAAGCCCGAAATAATTTTTGAGGGCTACCGTGAGTCAGACCCCGAAAGGCGTGTTCTGAATACGGAAAAAATACGCTCACGCACAGGCTGGAAACCTGAAATTTCTCTCTCGGAAGGCATTGACATGATAATTGAATACAGAAAAGAGAATAATAAATGAAAAAAGCTTTTATAACTACTGTGGCAGGAATGGCAACAAGGTTTTCAGCCTCCCTGCCCGCACCCGTTCCGAAATGCATATATACCGCTGACAGCCCCGAAAATACTCTGCTTTTCAGGCTTGTAAGCCTTGCGGAAGATTTCGACAGCATAATAATTGTCACGGGATTTATGCAGGAGGATATTAAAAAATATGGGGAGGAAAATTTCCCCGAAAATATTAAAAGTAAAATCATTTTCGCAGAAAATCCCGAATATGCCGAATATGGTTCGGGGTGGAGTCTTTACAAAGGTCTGCTCGCAGTTGATGTCAAATCTTATGACGAAATAATTTTTGCCGAGGGAGATTTGTATTTCAGCCGTGAGGATTTCAGTAAAATCTGCGGAATCAAAAGTGATGTAATAACCGTAAACAATGAACCAATCAAAGCCGAAAAAGCTGTTGCCCTTTATTTCGACAAAGACAACAAGCCGAAATATATCTATGACACATCTCACGGCATACTCGAAATAAAAGAACCTTTTACAGCCGTTTACAATTCCGCACAGATATGGAAATTCTGCGATACGGAAAAACTTTTCCGCACAATGACCGATATGGGAGAAGATGCCCACAAAGGAACAAATTTAATCCTTATGAACAATTACTACCGTGACAGCGAAAATATTGAAATTATCCGCATGAATACTTGGGTAAACTGCAATACAACGGCAGACTTTGCAAAACTTGATTTTAAAAAATAATTTATACAAAAACAGGAGGGTATTATGCTCGAAGAAAAATTACAGCTTGTCAAAAAGCACGACAAAACAAAAATAATGATAATCGGTCTCGGCAGCGTTGGAAATTACCTGCTCGATTATCTCCTCTCAACAGGCGATGAGAACATCGAAATAATCACTGTCGGAAGAAATGCCGAAAAAATGCAGTGTGATGTTAATATCGCAAGGGTTGCCTCTCTCATACGCCATCAGAACAGGACAAATGTTATCGTTGAGGGCGGTGTTGACCTCGAAAACATCAACAGCATTAAAGAATGTCTCGAAAAATATCAGCCCGATATCATCGTGAATACAAGCCGTGTCTATGCAGGTCTTAAATACGGCTCTATTTCATGGAAAAATGTAAGGGCTTACGGAATCTGGATTCCGCTTTCAATAAAATATATCAGAAATATTATGCTCGCCTACAAAAAGGCTGACTGCAAAGCCATTGTTATAAATACGTCCTATTCTGACGGAACTATCCCGTGGCTTAAATGTTCAGGCGTTCCGTACCCCGATTTTGGAAGCGGAAACTTGAATCATCTCCTCCCAAGAATCAAATTTGCGGTTGCCGCCGAAAACGGCATAGAGGATTTCTGGAATATAGACGTAGGAATGGCTACCGCTCATTTCCATGACGTTGTTATAAGCAAAGAGGGACAGAATGAAGGTGTTCCCCAGCTCCTTAAAGTTTTCTACAAAGCTAAGGAAATAGAAATAAATCAGGACGATATTCTCAAAAAGGCTGTTATTTCCATGCCCGTTGACGCAAAGAGAAATATGATGAACGCATCAAGCAATTTTGATATAATTCAGTGTATTCTCCGTGCGGTGAGAACAGGTTCGGAGGAAATTTTCCATTCTCCCGGTGCTTTCGGAGAAATAGGCGGTTATCCCGTTCTTGTGGACGGAAAAAACCTCTCCGCAAAAATAGATACTTCTATTTTCAGCATGGAGGAAATGCTCGAGAAAAACAGACAGTCTCTCTATCTTGACGGTATTGAGAGAATCGAAAACAGTTGCATGACCTACACGGACGAACTTATCAAAAAGGCAAGACGTGCTTTCGGCGCAGACCTCCCCAAAACCGTTCATTTTGATGAGATAGACAGAACTGCCGATTATATCATAAAGAATATAATCGAACCGCAGCTCGGAAAATAAGGAGTTAAAACATGAAAGCCGAAAAATTAGCTGAAATTATAGGCTCGGATTTTTTCACGGGCGTTCCCGATTCACAGTTGAAAGCACTCTGCAATTACCTCATGAATACCTACGGCATTGACCCGAAACATCATGTAATCGCCGCAAATGAGGGAAACTGCACTGCTCTCGCCGCAGGATATCACCTCGCAACAGGAAAAATCCCTGTTGTATATATGCAGAACTCAGGTGAGGGAAATATTATAAATCCCCTTGCATCTCTCCTCAGTGACAAGGTTTACGCTATACCGACTGTATTTGTTATAGGTTGGAGAGGCGAACCCAATGTTCATGACGAACCGCAGCACATATATCAGGGCGAAGTAACCGTGAAACTCATGGAGGATATGGACGTTGAAACTTTTATAATCGGCAAGGATACTGCCGACAGCGAAGTTGAAAACGCCATGAAAGAATTTAAAGATATTCTCGCCAAGGGAAAATGTGTTGCTTTTGTAGTACGCAAGGGTGCGCTCTCCTATGACGAAAAAGTAGTTTACAAAAATAACAATACTATGGTTCGTGAGGAGATAATCCGCCATATAACCGCCGTTTCAGGCGATGACCCGATAGTTTCCACTACGGGCAAGGCAAGCCGTGAACTTTTTGAAATAAGAGAGGCAAATTCACAACCCCATAAATTTGACTTTTTAACAGTCGGCTCTATGGGTCACAGCTCGTCAATTGCTCTTGGAATCGCCATAAACAAGCCCAATACAAAAATATGGTGCATTGACGGTGACGGTGCTGTCCTCATGCATATGGGTGCTATGGCTGTAATGGGTGCAAATAAGCCCGAAAACCTCGTTCATGTCGTAATAAATAATTCCGCACACGAAACTGTCGGCGGTATGCCCACTGTTGCGGGAAATATAGATATAACAGGCATAGCAAAAGCCTGCGGATATCCCTATGCTGTTTCCGTTGACAGCTTTGAAGCTCTTGACAATGAACTCAAATCAGCCAAAGAGAGAAATTCCCTCAGCCTTATTGAAGTCAAATGCTCGATAGGCGCAAGGGACGACCTCGGCAGACCTACCACAACAGCACTCGAAAACAAGCAAAATTTCATGGAATATTTAAAAAATCTCGGATAATTCCACTTTCACGCTTGACAGAGATATATAATTGTGATACAATCATAAAGGAGTTATTCCCTCGCCTGTGCGGGGGAATAACATATTAATTTTTAAAATAAGCGGAGGAATAGAAAAATGTCAATCGAACTCTTAAACGGCAGTCTTGCTGCCATGTACATCGACCCTGCAACAACAAGCTATATCATTCAGATAGTTATTGGTGTTGTTATCGCTCTCGGAACTGTTATGGGTATCTTCTGGAGCAAAATCAAAAGGCTTTTCAAAGGCAACAAAAACGAAGAAACTTCTCCTGCTGCCATGAAATCCAATAATGACGGCAAAGCCGAAATTACTGCCGCTGACCTCCTTGACGATGATGATGACGAATAAGAGGATTTGAAATGGAAGTGATAATAAAAATACTCGGTACGGCTCTCGGCTGGATAATGAGGGGCTGTTTCAGTATAACACAAAACTATGGTATAAGTATTATTATATTTACTTTTATCACAAAAATAATTCTTTTCCCTTTAAGTATTCTCACGCAGAAAAATTCAATCAAAATGGTTCGGCTCATGCCCGAAGAAAATGCCCTGAAAATAAAATACATTGACGACAAGGACAAGCTTGCGGACGAAAGACTTGCACTGTATAAGAAATACAAATACAATCCCATGCTGAGTTCCGTTCCTCTGCTTTTGCAGATACCGCTTGTTCTCGGTCTTGTCTATGTTATATACAGACCTATATCTTATGTTCTCGGCATAGACGAAAGCACTGTAAATAATCTCAGGGAATGGCTTGTATCTCTCATAGGCGCAGGAAAGGTTGAGGACAATTCCTATCAGGTTGAAATAATAAACCGCATACAAAGCGGTATACTCCCCGATTTCACGGGGGATTTTATTGATAAAATAAACAGCCTCAACATGAATTTCCTTGGATTTGACCTCGCCGCAACACCTTCACTCAAAGAAATGAATATTCTGCTTCTTATTCCCCTGCTTTCGGGAATAAGTGCATGGCTTCTCTGCTATGTTCAGAATAAGATAAATGTTTTGCAGGTAACTCAGGGAAATGCCACAAAAATAGCAACAACTGTATTTATGGTTGCATTCTCCGCATATTTTTCGTTCTTAGTTCCTGCGGGCGTTGGTCTTTACTGGATATTCGGAAACTTATTCGCAATTCCGCCAATGTATCTGCTGAATATAATTATTCCGCCGAAAAAATACGTTGACCTCGATTATCTCAACAAAATCAACGAACAGAGAATCGAAAAGGAAAAAATCCACAAGAAATACAAATCCCGTGAAAAAGAGGATTACAAGAGATTTTTCTCCGAAAAAGTCGAACTTATGATTTATTCCGAACAGAGCGGATTCTATAAGTATTTCAAGGATATTATAGACTATATCTGCGAACATTCCGATATACAGATACACTATGTTACAAGTGACCCCGATGACGTTATTTTCAAGGACGAAAGAAAACAGATAAGCTCCTACTATGTGGCCTCTGACCAGTATCTCGTTCCGCTTTTCATGAAGCTTGACTGCAAAATGTGCCTGCTTACTGTCCCCGACCTCGAAAAATATCACCTCAAACGTTCAAGAATAAATAAAAATGTTGAGTACGTCTTTGTAAGCCACGGCATGGGCAGTACAGCCCTCACACTCAGAAAAGGCGCACTTAACTGGTATGATACGGTATTCTGCCCCGGCGTTGATACTTTCAACGAAATACGTGACGCTGAGGAACTCTATCAGACACCTAAAAAACGTCTTGTCGAAACAGGTTATCCTCTCATTGACGAAATGCTCGCCCAGTATGAGAGCAAAGAACATAAACAGAACAAAATCCCGAAAATTCTTATCGCTCCCTCATGGCAGCCCGATAATATAATTGATATGTGTGCGGAAAATATTCTCGACAATCTGAAAAATACTGACTATGAAATAATTCTCCGCCCGCACCCCCAGCAGGTAAGACATCAGCCCGAAAAATTTGAGATATTCAAGGAAAAATACAAGGACTGCAAAAATATCGAAATACAGACCGATTTCTCCTCAAATAATCCTATAATGGAATCCGATATTCTCATAACCGACTGGTCCGATATTTCATGGGAATACGCTTTCGTCACAAAGCGTCCGATAATTTTCATAAATACACCCATGAAAGTCATGAACCCCGAATGGGAAAAAATCAAGACAAAGCCCATAAATATTTCCCTCAGAAATGAACTCGGAAAAGCTCTCGATGTGGAGCAGGTCAGCCAGATAAACGACGTTATAAAGGATATGCTCAACCGCCGTGAAGAATATCACGACCAGATTGACAGAGTTTTCCACGAACACGTTTACAATATCGGCAAGAGCAAAATTCTCTGCGGTAAATATGTAATCAAATCAATACAGAATAAAGTATAATTCAAAGCCGTCCGCATGGACGGCTTTTTTGTTTATTATATACAATTTTTGCTATTGAAATTTATTTATTCATACAAAGTTTTTGAAAATGACTAAAAAGTAGGGCTTTTTTCGACATTTATATATAGACAGCAAAATCATGCTGTACAAATTTAAAAGGAGTTGATTTTTATGTTGAAAAAAATCCTCGCAGGAATTACGGCTGTTCTCACTCTCGGCTGTACAAATGTACTCAATGCTGTGGCTATGAGCGAAATAGAAATGGTTACTCAGTTTAACTGCCAGAATGTAATAAACGTTTCCGCACTTGCCACAGACTTTGAATTTCCCGACACTGACCCCACGCACAACGAAAATTATATAAGAGAACTCGAAACAATAGAAGCAGGAAGCAAAGCCATGCCCGAACTGATTGAAAAGCTGAAACCTCCTTTTTTTGACTACTATGACGCTGAAATTGTGAACGTTTATGCAAAAAAGGTTGTTTTATCAGAAAACAAAGCAAGTATGTATGATGCAATTTCACTGACATTTGAATTTGAAAGCCCTGCACAGACAAACATAAGCCTGACTGACAAAAATATTGACATAACAGCTTTGGATGAAAACATAAATGAATTTGTCGGAAGTGAAAAAGTTTCCGTAAGCGTGAATGACAATATTGACAATCAGACAAGAATCGTCATGACTTTCAACAATGAACTCTCGCCCGAAGAAATCAACGATATTTCAGTAAAAACTGCTGATATGCTAAATGAATCCTATCAGGTATCAGAATTTTACGAGGCATTTAAAAAACGCCGTTTTGAAACATGGGATTTATACTATAATCAATCGTTTATGTTACCCGATACTCTGGTAAGGCTTACCGCAGAAGATGCCCGCAAAGCAGGCGTAAAGGGTGAATTTAACTCCTCAACGGGAGAAATAATACATGACAACGGAATCAGCATCGAGGATACAGTAAACAATTTTACCAAAATAAAAGAACTCACAGGCTATGGTATTCCTTTGATGTCAAATGATATGAAAATGATACCACCTTATTTCACAATAGTTAATTTCACCGCAAAGTATAAAATCCCTGACGAAATAAAAGAACGCATGAGAGAAAAACAGACAGAAATTCCCGTTGTTATCAATTGTAATGGCATAAATTTCGACAACATAAATGAAGAATACGCCAATGAAGTAAATGAATACAGGCAGGTTATGTCCTCCAAATCTAATTACACCGCCGAAGAAAAACAGAAACTCATTGAGAATTTTAAGACCGAAACATGGAATAATCTTGTATCCTACGAAAGAGAATCCCTTGTGAAACGCACCGCAAAAAAACTTGGACTTTCAAGTGACGATATCGCCTATTCAATTGAAGAGTCAAAAATTTCCTGCTGTCTCAGCTATGAACAGATAGATGATTTAGCTGCGGGCAATTACATGAAATCAATACGCATGATTAGGGAGGGCGAAGATTTTGACAGCGAAAATCAGGCTTATTATGACAAATTTTCGCCTGTTGAGGGCGATGCCAACGGCGACAGGAATTTAAGCATATCCGATGCCGTCTGCATACTGCAATACCTCGCAAACTCCGAGAAATACCCTATTTCTTCCTATCTGGCTGTAAATGCCGATATATCTGACACGGACGGCATAACCGCACATGATGCCGCCGTAATACAGCAGATAGACGCAGCCACAAGATAACTCCATCTCTCCTTATATATGAAACGAGGGGCTGACTTTGTGTCAGTCCCTTGTTTTTTAAAAATCGTAATTATCTGCATGATACCACCCAAAAGAAAAAGCATGATTTTCTGTGAAAATCACGCTTAAAATCAAATTTACTGCCATATATATCTGTTTGAGACATATAATTAACCTGAAACTAACGTTCGTTTCAAATCTGCAAAACTAAACTTTTTAAGTTTTGGTCTGCGAAATATCATATCAAAATACACAAAACTATATTCTTATATCATATTTCAAGACAGCAAATAAATCAAAAAGTAAATATTTTTATTTTACTCTTTTCACAAGTTTAATTTTGTAATCGGGCTTAGTTTCCTCTATCGTGCGTTCGATGGTTCTTTTTTTCAGAAATTCGCCCTTAAACTTATCCTCATCATACCATTTTCCATCAAAACAACTCAGACACTGAACAACGTCCTCTTTTCTGACAGTGGTTTTCATTTCAAGAATAGGGTAGACCTTGTATTTTCTTCCTACATAACCTTCACTACGCTGTTCCTCAATGTCAATAATTGCGGTTTCCCATGTGAGATATTTTTTCTGTTCGTCAGTCATAAACTCTGTATAAACAGGTCTTGTTCTCCTCGGAAAGAGTTCTCCGACAAAATACTCAAAATCGTGAGCATCACGCCCTATTTCAAGCAAACGCCCGCCTTTTGAATACTCTTTAAATCTCTCATAATGTTTTCTGACAACACTCTCAACAATGTCTATCCAGTAGCCTGATGTATCGACATTTTTGACGATATCACGCAGAATAAACACCGCAGCGGAATCCCCGTGTTCACAGTAAGCTATGTACTCAGGGTCATGCCTCCACGGTTCGTTCTTTTTCTTTTTACCATTTCCTTTCTTCTTTGGATTTGTGACGTTTTTTGATTTTTCCTCATTCATAAAGAAAAACCTCCTGATATAAAAATTTGGGTGCTGTCAAAAAACAGCACCCTTATGCCGGCATAGAACTACATTCCCGGGTCGTCACCAACCAAGTATTATCATCGCAAATGAGCTTAACTTCCGTGTTCGGAATGGGAACGGGTGTGACCTCACTGCCATTTACACCGACTTTGAAAACATAAGAAAAAAGTA
>JAFYFU010000062.1 GCA_017543595.1 Ruminococcus sp.
ATCCTGTGCTTTCCGACGAGGAAGAAGAAAGGATTTTTAACAAATCCGAACAGAAATTAATCTCACAGGATATCTCGGGAGAACAGGTAAGCGGTGTTGAAAAATATAAGCCGCAGATTTATAAGTATATTGGTGCAGTAGCGGCATTTCTGCTTTTGTGCGGTGGGGGAACGGCTTTGTATATGAATGTCAGACCGTCACGCTCTCCCGAAAGCTTTAATGTTACTGAGGAAACTACCGAAGAATCAATTCAGGAAACGGCAGAGGAATTTACGGAAATTTCCGAAGAAGATATTAATTTGCAGGAAATTGAGGATATTGTCCTTAATACAATTATGTTTGACTATACACTCTACAATCCCGACATAATTGACGAAAATCCAATATCTTTCAATATTGTAAATGAGGACGGCACAGATTTTGAACCTGATACTTTTTATCTCATGAACAACTTTGAAACAATAGAGGATTTGAAAGATGTTGCCCTTGGATTTATGACAGAAAGCTGTTATGGAAATACAGTAGTAAATTATCTGGGCGACAAAAGCGATATATCCACGGAAGAAGAAATCAAGATACAGGAATTTTTTGGAGATACCTTTTATGTTCCGTCTACAATAACCTACAACGGCAGACTTTACACAAATTCTCAACGCTCTGAAAGTATCTCTGAATTTGATTTTGATACTTTCCCTGTTGAGATAATCGAAAACAACAGTGACAGCATGGTAATAAAAAAACAAGTCAAAATAAAATACAATGAAAGCACAAATTTAAAGGACAAAATAGTTAATGTAACTTCTGCTGATTCTGAAAGCATAGAGGGTATAGTGTGTTATTGCTTTGAACTTGTAAAAACTGAAAACGGCTGGCGTGTGAATGAAGGATATTCCGAACCCATAGACGAATCTGAAACGGAAGAACCCTTAACAGATACAGAAACAACAGAACCCGTAACAGAAGAAATTACAGAAATTCCCGAAGAAATTACAGATTCCATAATTGCAACGGAAGATACAAGATTTGACTATGAGAGAGCAAGAGAAATTTTAAATAAACAGAATCAGATATGCCACGAAATTGAGGATAACCTTGACGAAAACGATTATGTTGAATACGAAACCGAACCCGATGTCCATGCAAAATATTTAAGGTACACGGGCAGTAAATATAACAGCGTTGACGAAATCATGGCGGATTTTGATGAGATTTTCACTGATGAGTATATGAAGAATACAAACCTTATCCCCAATGAAGATTTTGATACCGATTACAGGGTATTCATTGAGGACAACGGAAATATTTACGAAAATATCGCAAGGACTGTTTCGTTTAAAGACTTTGAAATCTGTGAACCCTATGAAATAAGTGACAGGGACGGCATTACGGAAATTAAATTCAAGCTTGATGATTACAGGACATATGTCATGGATTTTAAATATGAGGACGGAAATTATAAACTCAACAGAGATTATTATATTTACTCAAAAAATGCAGCGTTTTTCCTGAATGAAGATACTCTGACAAGTGAAAGTGCGGAATTTACAATTAAAAACAATACGGAAAATGAAATATCCTACGGCATGGAATTTAAACTTGAAAAAATTATTGACGGCGAATGGACAGTGATAAATTATGACCAGTATTTTATTGCTCTCGCAGGAATAATTGAACCACACGGTTCTGCACCTTTTACGGCACATTTTGAAAATCCCCTTGATGCAGGACAATACAGAATCACAAAGGATATCAGCGGTGAACAATATTTCGTTGAATTTGAAATACAATAAAATAATATTTGACATTTGCTTCCGTATATGATATAATTGTGTATAGTATTTATTGATTATATGGAGTGTGTCAAATGTGGAACGGAAAAAATAAAGCTGTAACTTTCAGCTACGACAACGGCGGTGAAACTGACAAGCGTCTTGTCGAAATGTTTAACAGGTACGGTCTTAAATGTACTTTTAATCTCAACGGGAATATTATGACACCGCATAAAAAATATACGCCTGACGGACTGCTTATAAGATGTATTCCGCCCGACAATTTCCCTGAAATTTATAACGGTCACGAGATAGCTTTGCGCTGTCCCGAAAGATTTAACTATGATGTCGGAAAGCGAAAAATAAGAAAAAGACTCGTCAGGGACAAGGAACGCCTTGAAAGAATCTTTAAAAGCGAAATAAAGGGAATGACTTATCCCTACGGCGATTACAGCAGGAAAATCATGAAGGCAGGCAAAAAATGCGGTATAGAATTTGCAAGAACCGTCAACAGTACACACAGTTTCAGACTGCCCGAAAAGGAATTTATAATAAATCCCACCTGTCATCACCAGTATGACGGCATATGGCAGTTGGTTGACGATTTCATAGACTATGAAGGGGAAGAACCCGTTATATTCTGCATATGGGGTCACAGCTATGAATTTTCAATCAATGACAACTGGCACAGGATAGAACGTCTTTGCAAGAAATTATCGGGGTACGGTAATATTTTCTACGGGACAAATTCGGAAGTTTATTTAAATCATAATAAATAATTAAAGCTGACGGTTTTATATATTCCGTCAGCTTTTTTTGAGTTTCTGCAAAAATCATGAATTATGAATCAAACTGAGTTCCTGTTTCTTTTCGAGTATTCGTCTTACGGATTCATTGATTCTTTCTTCCGTGATTTCTCCGCCTGCAACGGCATTTTCAAGAGATTTTACTGCGTCAGCCAAATCAAAGGGCATAAGTATCATGTCAACTCCTGCCTGTACTGCCATTACTGCGGAATCTCCCGATGAGAGAGAATTTATTACCGCACCCATTGAGTGCGAATCCGTCACGATTATTCCCTCATATCCGAGCTTGTCCCTGAGCCAGTCCGTTACGACAACGTGAGACAAATCGCCCTGCAAATTTTCTCCCGAAGCGGAAGTAGTCTGATGACCTACCATTATAAAATCCGTTCCTGCGTCAATTCCGCCCTTAAAGGCTTTAAATTCAGTTTCTTCGAGTTCTTCGAGAGTTCTTTCGATATAGACGGTATCGTTATGGGTATTTCCGTCACCTGCTCCAAGCCCCGGAAAATGCTTTAAAGTGGTGCATATTCCGCAGGAATGAAGTCCGTCTATGACGGCTGCGCTCATATCTGAAACTACCTGCGGGTCTGAGGAGAATATTCTTGAACCGAGTTCATTGTTCGGATTTATATTTACGTCCGCAACGGGTGCGAAATCAAGATTGAATCCGTATTTTGCGAGTTCGTTGCCGATAGCCTGACCTGCGGAAAAAGCCTCATCATAGCTGTTTGTTTCTCCGTAATATGACATTGGGCTTATTGGTTCTGTGCCGAGTTTCTGCTGTAACCTTGCAACTTCTCCGCCTTCTTCGTCAACTGCCGTAAAAATGTCGATTCCTGTCGTTTCCGTCATGGAATGTAAAGCCGATACAAAGCTTTCAAGCTGTTGGGAATCCGTTATATTCGTATCGAAAAGTATAAGTCCCCCGACAGGAAAAGCCTCATAGCAGACAGATGTAAAATCGTCCCATTCCGTCTGAACTCCGTAGCCCGTAAGGGTTTCGGGAGTAGTTATAATCATCTGGCAGATTTTTTCATGAAGTGTCATTTCTGAGAGGATTTTCCCGACATCTTCATTGATATTTTCGTTTGATTCTTGATTTTCTTCGGGCTGTTCGGATTCTGTCGTATCTTCCGAATTTTCCGAATCTTCAATTATTGAATCCTCTGCGGAATCTGTCTGCGCCTGAACGTCACTGCTTTCGCCTGAAACGTCAGCGGCTGATTTTACGCATGAAGAAAATGTCAGTGCGAATAAAATCGGAAGTGACAGCAATAATTTTTTCATTTTCCGTTCCTCCTGATTGATTTTGTATGTTTCCTGATAAATCTGAAAGTTTCGTCCTCGCCTTTTTCAGCGAGAAGTCTCAAAAGAAATTCAAGTTTTGCGGCGGTTTTCTTTTCAATGATTCTGTTCGGCTTTGCTTTGAGATAATATTCAAGGGGCAGTGAATTGTTATATTTTTCCCCGTTATATATTTTTGAAGCGGCAACACGGTCGCAGAACATTTCAAAGACGAAAATATTCGGCATTTCGACAGGTTCAAGTTTTTTTGTTTCGGGGCTGTAATCCGTCCAGTATTCAAAATGGTGCTTATTTCTGCCCTTATGGTGAATCCAAGCCTTTGAATATCCTTCGGTTTCACGTTCTTTTTCGTTGGGGCTTCTGTTGCCCTGATAATATTTAACACCCTGAATAAATTCTGTCGGTGAAAATTTTGAAAGGTCATGGGTTATCCCCCTGAAAAATATTCCTGCCTTGAAACAATGTTTCATGACTTTGTGCCTGTGATTCAGCACTGTCGAAAGATGACCCGTAAAATTTTTTAAAATCATATATCCTCCTGTTTGATATTTGTCACTTACAGCTCGGTAATTTTTTAGAGGATTGAGAGGATAACACCCATTTTCAAACTCTTTTATAATTTTTTTCTTTTTTTGAAAGAAGTTATAAAACCCTCAAATCCTCTCAACCCTCTAATTTTTTCAGATTTATTTAATTTATATCCAGTACGCTGTCTTTTATGATAAGTTTTCCGCTTATGATTTTTCTGCCCTCACGATAAGAAGGTTCGCATATTTTCCTTGTTATAATCTCAACTGCGGCACAAGCCATTTTTTCGAGGTCTACCTCAACGGTCGTTATTTCGGGAATACATATGCTTGAAACGGTATAATTGTCATATCCCACCACGGAAATATCTTCGGGTACACGCACACCTTTTGATTTAAGTGCGGCTATTACCCTGAAAGCCGTTTCATCGCTGTTGCAGACAAAAGCTGTCGGCAGTTCGTTTGGAAAATCAATTTTGGTATATAATATGCCTCTGTCGTCCCTGTCGCAGATAGTCCATTCCTTATGATATTCAAGATTATTTTCCATTATGCACTTGATATATCCGAGAAACCTGTCGTTTATACTGCTTGTTGCGTTTACCTTTCCGAAGAATCCTATATTCTTATGACCCTTTGAAACGAGATAGTCCGTAACGATATATCCGCCGTGATAGCTGTCCGAGTTTACCGAATCAACATCAAATCTTGTATCATAGAAATCAACGAACAACAGCGGAATATCTATTTTACTCAGCATTTCGAGATAATTTCTTGCAAGCTGACCTATTACGATAAGACCGTCCGCCTTATTTTCGGCTATGATATTCGGCATAACGGCATTTTTTTCATTCTCCGAGGAAATGCACTCATAGACCGTAAGGGCATTGACTGTCGAAAGCTTATTTGAAATATTTGCGGTAAGTTCCCAGTAGAAAGTACCTTTTCCGCCTACATATCTTTCGGACGTTATAAGACCTATTGTCTTGACGGTTTTAAGGGCTGAAAATCTTCTCCTTGAACTTTTTGTCACCGAGGGAACATATCCCATTTCTTCGGCGGTATCGCATATTTTTTTCCTCAGCGGTCTGCTTACGCCGTCCCTGCCTGCGAGGGCATTTGAAACGGTTACAATGCTTACACCGAGTTTATTTGCTATATCCGACATTTTTACTCCGCTTTTCATCACATCACCTCTATTTAAAGTCGTCAGATTAATAATTCCAAATTAAATTATAGCATGATTTAAGTAAAAAGTCAATAAGTGTTTTAATTTATTAAATCCCCTTGATTTTTATGAAAGAATATAGTATAATGTAACGAGAGGAGAATTTGCGCCTTGTCATGAGAGTGAACGGAACGCAGTGAAGTGAACGAAATGACAAGCCCCAAAGCGCAAATTTGACGATTTTAAATAGGAGGAAGATTTTGCCCTTGCCGTATGAACGAACGCAGTTTACGGAGTGAGTGAATAGGCAAGCCTTAAAAGGCAAAATCTGACGATTTTAAATAAGGGATAATCCATATAATATTTTTATGCAGAATTATAAAATCATTTTAGAAAAACTTAAAGATTCGGGGTTTCAGGCTTTTCTTGTCGGTGGGTGCGTAAGGGACAGGATTCTCGGACGGGCTGTGCATGACTATGATATAACGACTGACGCTCTCCCCGAACAGGTTATAAAAGCTTTTGAGGGCTTTAAAGTAATCCCCACGGGCATTAAGCACGGAACAGTTACCGTTCTCCTGAATGGCGAACCCTTTGAAATAACCACTTTCAGAATTGACGGGGAATATTCCGATTCACGCAGACCCGAAAGCGTTTCATTTACCCGAAATCTTATTGACGACCTCGCAAGGCGTGACTTTACCGTCAATGCAATCGCAGAGGATTCGGACGGAAATCTCCATGACCCTTTTAACGGTCTTGACGATATTAAAAATAAAATGATACGCTGTGTCGGAAATCCCGAACTGCGCTTCGGTGAGGACGCTTTAAGAATACTCCGTGCCGTGAGGTTTTCTTCCGTGCTGGGCTTTGACATTGAGGAAAATACCGCCCGTGCGCTTACAGATTTAAGGCATACTCTCGACAATATTTCCCGTGAGCGCATAAGGGACGAACTCGACAAGCTTATCTGCGGAGAGAATCTTGTCCCCGTAATGCTTCAATATAGAGAGATAATCGCTCAGATAATCCCCGAAATGAGAGCCTGCTTTGACTTTGACCAGAAATCTCATTTTCATATGTATGATGTCTATGAGCATATCGTCAGAACGATAAATGCTGTTCCCCATGATTCGCTTTTGCTGCGGAGAACCATGCTTTTCCATGATATAGGCAAGCCCCAGAAGTTTACCCTTGACGAAAAAGGAGAAGGGCATTTCAAGGGTCATGCGCCGTTAAGTGCCGAAATCTGCCGTGATATCATGAAAAGACTGCGCTATGACAATAATTCCATTGAGCAAACTTGTCTGCTTGTTGCTCATCACAGCGACAAAATCCATAACGATATACAAATCAAAAAGCTTGTTTCCCAAATCGGAGAGGAAAATTTCTTCCTGATAATGCAGATAAAAAGATTTGACAATTATGGCAAATGCCCTTTCGTTCTGAAAGAATTTGAGGAATTTGAAAGGCATGAAAATTCATTGAGGAAATTTATCGAAAATAACGATTGTATGCACTTGTCTCAGCTTGAAATAAACGGCAGGGATTTAATAAATATCGGTTTCAAAGGCAAGGCTGTCGGCGATATGCTCAATGAAATCCTTGATATGATTATTCAGGGCAAACTTGAAAATAAGCATGATTTATTAATAAAATATTCAGGTGATAAGCTGTGAAAGGATTTATTCATTCAACGGAAAGTTTCGGAACGGTTGACGGTCCGGGAATAAGATATGTCGTTTTCTTTCAGGGCTGTCCCATGCGGTGCAGATATTGCCATAACCCCGATACATGGAGCTTTTCGGGCGGAAAAGAAGTATCCGCTCAGGAACTTCTGAAAGAATATGATTCATATAAGGAATTTCTCAAATCGGGGGGAATTACCGCAACAGGCGGAGAACCTCTCGCTCAGGCTGAATTTTTAGCGGAGTTTTTCGCCCTCGCAAAAGAAAAAAATATCCATACCTGCCTTGACACTTCGGGCTGTGTCTTTAATCCCGAAAGCCATGAAAAAATTGATAACGTCCTGAAATGTACCGACCTCGTTATGCTCGATATAAAGCATATTTTCAATGAGGAACATAAAAAGCTCACGGGCTTTGAAAATAAAAATATCCTCGAATTTGCAAAATATATAAGCAGTCTCGGCATAGATTTATGGATTCGTCATGTCGTTGTCCCCGATATCACCGACAGGGAAGATGAATTATTCGCCCTCGGTGAATTTATCGCAGGGCTTAAAACCCTCAAAGCACTTGATGTTCTCCCGTATCACGATATGGCAAAGGAAAAATATAAAAATCTCGGTATCGAATATCCCCTGCCCGATACAGAACCGCTGACAAAAGAAAAAGCAATATGGGCAAAAAATATTATTATCAAAGGCATAAAAAATAAATTAAATAAAAAATAAATTAAATAAACTTGAAAGGACTCTAAAAAAAATGAAAACAATAGGAATAATAGGCGCAATGCCGTCAGAACTCGCAGATATAAGGAAATTCTTTGAAACTGCCGAGATTAAGCACTTTTCGGGA
>JAFYFU010000063.1 GCA_017543595.1 Ruminococcus sp.
TGCAGGGACTATCGTGAAAAGTATGAGGGAAACTTCCGCTTCGAGTACTCACCGGAGAGCTTTACTGGTACTGAACCGGAGTTCGCTCTGGAGATATGCAATGCGGTACTGGACGTGTGGAAGCCAACTGCGGAGGATAAGGTCATTATCAACCTGCCCGTTACCGTTCAGCTTTCCATGCCCCACGTTTACGCAAACCAGATAGAGTATATGTGCGATAATCTGAAATACCGTGAAAACGTTATAGTCTCACTCCACCCCCACAATGACCGTGGCTGTGCGGTGGCTGATACGGAAATGGGTCTGCTTGCAGGCGCTGACCGTGTTGAGGGTACTCTTTTCGGAAACGGCGAAAGAACGGGAAATGTTGATATAGTAACTCTTGCGATGAATATGTATTCGCAGGGAACAGACCCCTGTCTTGATTTCAGCGATATTCCAAGGATAACGGAATTTTATACAAGGCTCACGGGAATGAATGTCAGCGAAAGACAGCCCTATTCGGGAAAGCTTGTCTTTGCGGCGTTCAGCGGTTCACATCAGGACGCTATCGCAAAGGGTATGAAATGGAGACAGGAAAAACATACAGACCACTGGACAGTGCCGTATCTCCCAATAGACCCCGAAGATATCGGCAGGGAATATTCCGCAGACGTTATAAGAATAAACAGTCAGTCGGGCAAGGGCGGAATCGGTTATATACTTGAAACAAGGTACGGCTATAATCTCCCGAAAAAAATGCGTGAGGAACTCGGCTATAAGGTCAAAAGTATTTCCGACCACAGCCACAAGGAACTTATGCCCGATGAAGTGTATGAAATATTCAGGGAAAACTATGTTGACATTGAAAATCCAATACACATCACGGAAACGCATTTCGTGCAGAAAGACGGCATACAGGCAATAATAGACTTTAAATATTCCGGAAGAAATGTCACGGCTTCCGATATGGGAAACGGTCGTCTTGATGCCGTAAGCAACGCCCTGCGTTCATACATAGGAGCGGACTATAATATAAATACCTATTCTGAACACGCCCTTGAAGTCGGTTCAGCCTCAAAAGCCGTTTCCTATGTCGAGATAAAATCATCTGACGGGGAAAGTTTCTGGGGTACGGGAACAGACAACGATATCATAACATCTTCCGTCAAAGCCCTTGTCAGCGCAGTCAATAATATGCTCAACAAATCAAAAAAATAAATTACAGATAAATATTTTAAATATAAAAAATAATTATTGATTTTAAATGTTCAAAGTGCTATAATAGAAAGAACAGGGGTCTGTTTCAGGAACTCTGTATGCTCAGACAAATAAATTAATTAAGAAGGAAAATTTTGATATGAAAATTTCAGGCGCAAAAATCGTTGTTGAAACCCTGATAGAACAGGGTTGTGATACGATATTCGGCTATCCCGGAGGGCAGGTTATAAATCTCTTTGATGAACTCTATCTCAGCCGTGACAGAATAACCCATATTCTCACCGCACATGAACAGGGTGCAGCCCATGCCGCTGACGGCTATGCAAGGGCTACGGGAAAAGTCGGGGTAGTTATTGCCACATCAGGTCCGGGAGCGACAAACCTTGTAACGGGAATTGCAAATGCACATCTTGATTCCGTTCCCATGGTTGCAATAACGGGAAATGTTCCATGCAGTCTTATCGGGCGTGACAGTTTTCAGGAAGTTGATATAGTAGGCATTACAATGCCGATAACAAAGCATAATTTCATAGTAAAGGACGTAAGGGAACTCGCAGAAGTCCTCCGCACGGCTTTCAAGATAGCAAAATCAGGCAGACCTGGTCCCGTACTCGTTGATATCCCGAAAGACGTTCAGACGGCAGTCTGGGACTTTGAACCGAAACCCGACCCCATAAGACCGTATCCGCTGAGATTTGCCTCCGAGGGAAAACTCAGAAAAGCTGCGGAAATGATAAACAATGTCGAAAGACCTTACATATATTTCGGCGGAGGAATTATTTCGGGAAAAGCTTCAAAGGAACTGATTAATTTTTCCGAAAAGGCTGATATACCTATGGGCTGTTCGCTTATGGGACTTTCCGCAGTACCGTCCGAACACCCTAATTTTCTCGGCATGAACGGTATGCACGGTCATTATGCATCATCAGTCGCACAGGACGAATCAGACCTTGTTATTGCACTGGGCGCACGTTTTTCAGAAAGAGCCACAGGAAAAAAAGAAAGATTCAACAGGAATTTCAAAATAATTCATATTGATACTGACAATGCCGAACTTAACAAGAATATAATTTCTGACCTCGCCATTGAGGGAGATATAAAAGACGCACTTTACAGGCTTATTTCAATGATTGATGAGAAAAAACGCCCCGAATGGACGGCAAGAATTAAAATTCTCCGCTATGAGGAAAAATCAAGAACCGAGAATGCACTGAAATTATCCCATAAAGACAACAGCGAAAATAAACTGACACCCTATTCGATTATTGATATAATAAGCTCCCATACAGCGGAAGATGATATAATCGTTACAGATGTAGGTCAGCACCAGATGTGGACTGCTCAGAGATATCCCTTCAAGAAGCCGAGAACTTTCCTCACAAGCGGAGGACTCGGCACAATGGGCTACGGCATGGGCGCAGCCATAGGCGCATACAAGGGAGCAGGCAAAAGAACAGTTCTTTTCACGGGTGACGGAAGTTTCGGAATGAATCTCACCGAACTCGCAACAGCCGTCACGGAAAATATTCCGCTTGTAATAATTATAATGAATAACGGCGTTCTCGGAATGGTTCGCCAGATGCAGACTTTATTCTGCGACAAACATTATTCAAATACGACCCTGAACAGAAAAACCGATTTTGTAAAGGTTGCCGAGGCTTTCGGTGCAAAGGGAAAAAAAGTTTTCACCCGTCAGGAACTTGAAACAGCAGCGGAGGAGGCTTTTTCGTGCGGAGGAATTTATGTTATTGACTGTGCCGTTGACTGCGATGAATTTGTACTTCCCATGATACCGTCAGGCGGTTCGGTTGATAGTATAATAACGGAAGTCAAGTGAGGTGAGTATCATGAATCAGTATGTAATAGGCGTTATAGTTTCAAACGTTACGGGAGTTCTTTCGAGAGTTTCGGGAATGTTCACAAGACGAGGATTCAATATAGACTGTCTCACTGTCGGGGAAACGGAATCCGCAGGATTTTCAAGAATTACCGTTGCATTTCACGGAGATGACGAAGTAAAGGAACGTATCCTCAAACAGCTTGAAAAACTCCATGATGTAAAGGAAGTTGAAGTTCTTGAAAAGAATGATACGGTAATCCGTGAACTTCTTCTCCTCAAAGTGAGAAATTCCCCCTCAACAAGACAGGATATAATGGCGGCGGTTGAAATATTCCGCTCAAAAATAGTTGACTATTCGACAACAGCCCTTGTATGCGAACTCACGGGAGAAACTTCAAAAATAGATGCATTTATAGAACTTATGAAAACCTACGGCATAATGGAAATGTGCCGTACAGGCATGGTTGCAATAGAAAGAGGACAGAATTGTCTTAAAACAAGATAAATTTCGCTTAATTTCGTTTCAAAACGATTAAGATATATTTAAACAAAAGGAGAAATTCAAAAATGGAAAACACTGCTAAGGTTTACTATGAACAGGACTGCGACCTTTCGCTCCTCTACGGAAAAACAATTGCCGTTATCGGATACGGAAGTCAGGGTCACGCACACGCTCTCAATGCCAAGGAATCACTCGGCGACAAGGGCAATGTAATAATCGGTCTTTATGAGGGTTCAAAATCATGGGACAAGGCTGTTGCTCAGGGCTTTGAAGTTTTCACGGCAGCAGAAGCAGCTAAAAAGGCTGATATCATCATGATACTTATTAACGATGAAAAGCAGGCTAAACTCTACAAAGAGGATATCGAACCCAATCTCGAAGCAGGAAATATGCTCATGTTCGCACACGGATTCAATATTCACTTCGGCTGCATCACACCTCCCGCAGATGTTGATGTAACAATGATAGCTCCCAAAGGACCGGGACACACTGTAAGAAGCGAATATCAGGCAGGCAAGGGCGTTCCCTGTCTTGTTGCCGTACATCAGGACGCAACAGGCAAGGCTCTTGAAACAGCTCTCGCATACGGTCTTGCAATCGGCGGAGCAAGAGCAGGCGTTCTCGAAACTACTTTCAGAACAGAGACAGAAACAGACCTTTTCGGTGAACAGGCTGTACTCTGCGGTGGTGTATGCGCTCTCATGCAGGCAGGCTTTGAAACTCTTGTAGAGGCAGGATATGACCCCAGAAATGCATATTTTGAGTGTATCCACGAAATGAAACTCATAGTTGACCTTATCTATCAGAGCGGTTTTGCAGGAATGAGATATTCAATTTCAAATACTGCCGAATACGGCGACTATACATCGGGTCCGAAGGTTATCACAGAGGATACAAAGAAAGCTATGAAGCAGATTCTCAAAAACATTCAGGACGGTTCATTTGCAAAGGACTTCCTCCTCGATATGTCAGACGCAGGCGGACAGGTACATTTCAAGGCTATGAGAAAGCTTGCTGCTGAACACCCCGCTGAAAAAGTAGGAGAGGAAATCAGAAAGCTTTACAGCTGGAGCGATGAGGACAAACTCATAAACAACTGATATTAAATCCATAAGAATATTTATATGTTTTCCCGTCCGAAAGGGCGGGGAAATGTATATCTAATAATATTTAACCAATTAATAATTCGCAAAAATTATTATAACTTTAAGTATATTAAAGCCTTGTTTTTATAAATCTGTATAGAAATTCAAATTACAGAAAGTATAAATCCCCCGAATTATTAACAACTTGTTCATAATTTCTTCATATTATTTCAATATTTTCACAAGATTGTCACAATAATTTGTTAATATTTTATTAACGGAATGTTAATAAGTTGTTCCGTAATATATTAAAGAAACGGGGAATTTTTTATGAAAGACAAAGGCTGCTGGAAATTCAGATTATCACTTTCGCAGATATTCGGAATCATAATTATCTGCACGGGATTATTCATGATTTGGTATTTCGGAATCGGAACGGCAAAACAGAAAAAACTCCCCGAAATTACCGCAGAAGATGAGGATTTGCAGGAATATGAGGAAATGCAGGCGGATATAATGACAAGATACAGGGAAACCCTGAGAATACCAATGACCGTACTCGGCGGTATTCTTATCCTTGCAAGCGTGCCTCTTTTCTATGCGCCCTACGATGACAGAGGTCTGAAACTCAGGTGGAAAATCAAAAAGCACGAAAAGCCCGATGAAGATGATGATGAAAATCTCAAAGACCCCGAATTTGACTATCCCGACAATGATTTTGATTTTATTATCCGCCGTGAAACCTATGAACTTCTGCACAAGGAACAGCTTGAAAACATAAGGAAAAAACGAAAGAAAAATAAATGAGGTGTTAAAAATGAGTGAAAATTTTTTCTGTTCAGGAATTGACAAAGCCCCCCAGCGTTCGCTTTTCAACGCACTCGGACATACAAAGGAAGAAATGAATCGTCCGCTTGTCGGCATAGTTTCCTCCTATAATGAAATAGTCCCGGGACATATGAACATAGACAAAATAGTTGAGGCAGTAAAACTCGGCGTTGCAATGGGAGGCGGTACACCCGTTGTATTCCCTGCAATAGCCGTATGTGACGGAATAGCAATGGGTCACGTAGGAATGAAATATTCACTCGTCACCCGTGATTTGATAGCTGATTCAACGGAATGTATGGCACTTGCACATCATTTTGACGCTCTTGTAATGATTCCCAACTGCGACAAGAACGTCCCCGGACTTCTCATGGCAGCCGCAAGAATAAACGTCCCGACAGTATTTGTAAGCGGAGGTCCTATGCTTGCAGGTCATGTAAAAGGCAAAAAGACAAGCCTTTCAAGTATGTTTGAGGCGGTAGGCGCATACACGGCAGGAAAAATCTCAGAGGAAGATGTTGAGGAATACGAAAATCATGCCTGTCCCACCTGCGGTTCATGTTCGGGAATGTATACCGCAAACTCAATGAACTGCCTTACGGAAGTTCTCGGAATGGGCTTAAAGGGCAACGGCACAATTCCTGCTGTATATTCCGACAGAATCCGCCTTGCAAAAGAAACTGGTATGCAGGTTATGGAACTTTACAGAAAGAATATCCGTCCGCTTGACATTATGACCGAAAAGGCTTTTTATAACGCTCTTACGGCAGATATGGCTCTCGGCTGTTCAACGAACAGTATGCTCCACCTCCCTGCAATTGCAAACGAATGCGGCATAGAGATAAATCTTGACATGGCTAACGAAATAAGCGCAAAAACTCCGAATTTATGTCATCTTGCCCCCGCAGGTCATACCTACATGGAGGATTTGAACGAGGCAGGCGGTGTATATGCGGTACTCAATGAATTATCCAAGAAAGACCTGATTAATCTTGACTGCATGACGGCTACGGGAAAAACAGTCGGTGAAAATATAAAGAACTGCGTAAACCGTGACCCCGAAATTATCAGACCCATTGACAATCCTTACAGCGAAACAGGCGGAATCGCTGTATTAAAGGGAAATCTTGCCCCCGACAGGTGCGTTGTAAAGAGAAGTGCGGTTGCTCCCGAAATGCTTGTCCACAAAGGACCTGCAAGAGTTTTCGACAGTGAGGAAGACGCTATAAAAGTTATCTATGAGGGCGGTATCAAAGCGGGAGATGTAGTTGTTATCCGTTATGAAGGACCTGCGGGCGGTCCGGGCATGAGAGAAATGCTCTCCCCGACATCTGCAATTCAGGGAGCAGGGCTTGGTTCATCTGTTGCACTTATCACGGACGGAAGATTTTCAGGTGCAACCCGTGGCGCAGCTATCGGTCATGTATCTCCCGAAGCCGTAAACGGCGGTACTATCGCATATGTAAAGGACGGGGACATTATCTCAATAGATATTCCGAATTACAGCATAAATCTTGAAATTTCGGACGAAGAACTCGCAGAAAGAAAAAAGACCATGCCCATAAAGAAAAAAGAAAACATCACAGGCTATCTGAAACGCTATGCACAGCAGGTATCATCTGCGGACAAGGGCGCAATCATAAACAAAAAATCCTGATTAAAAGAGGTTTTTGATATGAAAAAAGAAGTTAAAGATTATATTGAAAATCTTGACAAAAAAGATATCCCGTGGCACAGAATGGTTACGGCTTACGGTACGGCAAGGGAATATCCCGCATATCTCGACATTCTCGGAGAAATGAAAGATATTCAGGTTCTTGAAAACGTCCTTAACAGCATATCTGATTTTGAACATCAGGAAACACTTTTTCCGCCTGCACCCTTTGCACTTGTATTTCTTGTCAGGATACTTGAAAAGGCTTTAAGTACGGAAAATAATCCCAATGCCGATTATCTTGCCGAAAAGCTTGCGGATTTTCTCGGATACTGCTATGAGGCTTGCGATAATGTTATGAACTCATATGACCCCGATGAACCCTTTGAAAATTTTTCGGATATGCTTGATGAAGAATATCTCCTGCCCGAAGACTATGAAGAAGAAGATATTGACGAATTTTTTGAGGAGGGCTACGACAAACTCTTTTACAGTACCTATTATTACTCGGAAATTGTACTCTCGCAAGTTCCCGAAATACTTGACAAATACAACAGATTCCCCGAAATTTCGGAGAAAATGAAAAAGTAAAACGAAAGAAGCTGATAAAATGGGTATGACCATGACACAGAAAATCCTTGCACACCATGCGGGTCTTGAATCCGTACAGGCAGGACAGCTTATCCTTGCAAATCTTGATTTGGTACTTGGAAATGATATAACCTCGCCAGTTGCAATAAAGGAATTTTCAAAACTCGGAAAAGACAGCGTATTCGACAGAGAAAAAATAACAATGGTAATGGACCACTTTGTCCCGAATAAAGACATAAAAGCCGCACAGCAGTGCAAAATGTGCCGTGATTTCTGCATGGAAAAAAATATTACCCATTTTTATGATGTTGGCAGAATGGGAATCGAACACGCACTTCTCCCCGAAAAAGGTCTTGTAACCGCAGGAAATCTCGTGATAGGTGCGGATTCCCATACCTGCACATACGGCGCACTGGGAGCATTTTCCACAGGTGTCGGCTCAACGGATATGGCTTTCGGAATGGCAACAGGAAAAGCATGGTTCAAAGTTCCCTCTGCGATAAAAATTAATCTCACCGGGAAATTAAGAAAATATGTATCCGGAAAAGACGTAATATTAAATCTTATCGGAAAAATCGGCGTTGACGGCGCATTATACAAATCCCTTGAATTTGACGGAGAGGGGCTTTCCTCGCTCACTGTTTCGGACAGATTGTGCATGGCTAACATGGCAATTGAAGCAGGTGCAAAAAACGGAATATTTGCGGTTGATGAACTTACTCTTGAATATCTTGAAAATCACAATGCAGAAAAGCCCGTTATATATAAAGCCGATGACAATGCACAGTATGATGAAGTTATAGATATAAACTTATCGGAAATTGAGCCGACTGTTGCGTTTCCTCATCTTCCCGAAAACGCAAAAATTTTCAGGGATATAGACGATATTGAAATAAATCAGGTTGTAATAGGTTCATGCACCAACGGCAGGCTTGAAGATTTAATTTCCGCAGCCGAGATTTTAAAGGGCAGAAAATGTGCCGAAAATGTAAGGGTTATAATAATCCCCGCAACGCAGAAAATATATCTTGACGCTCTGAGAATGGGTCTGATTGAAATATTTATCGAATCGGGTGCGGTTGTTTCAACGCCCACCTGCGGACCGTGCCTCGGCGGATATATGGGAATACTCGCAGAGGGCGAAAAAGCCGTTACAACTACCAACAGGAATTTTGTCGGACGCATGGGACACCCCGAATCTGAAATATATCTTGCAAGCCCTGCGACAGCCGCAGCAAGTGCCGTCACAGGTAAAATTACAAGTCCGTGGGAGGTAATGAACTATGAAGTATAAGGGAAAAGTCATAAAATACAATGACAATGTGGACACGGACGTAATAATTCCTGCAAGGTATTTAAATACAAGTGACCCGAAAGAACTTGCCGTTCATTGCATGGAGGATTTGGACAGGACTTTTGCAAGCCGTGTCGGTCAGGGTGATATAATCGTTGCAGGACAGAATTTCGGCTGCGGTTCTTCCCGTGAACACGCACCCATAGCAATAAAGGCAAGCGGAATATCCATAGTAATCGCCAAAAGCTTTGCAAGGATATTTTACAGAAATGCCATAAATATAGGGCTTGCAATAGTTGAATGTCCCGAAGCTGCCGAAAATATCGGTGAGGGCGATATTGTTGAAGCCGATATGGACAACGGTATAATAAAAAATCTCACAACGGGAAAAGAATACAAAACACAGCCTTTTCCCGAATTTATACAGAATATAATAAAAAACGGCGGTCTTATAAAATCCGCCGAAAAAGAAACAATATGATATCGGTGAAATTATGATAAAAAATATTTACAGTGACGATAAAAATTCGGCAGGCACATTTATGCACAACGGCAGGGAACTGAAAGTATTTTTCCCGAACAGTCTGGAAAAATATGCCGAAAAATGCATAGAGCATTTCAATAATCTTTCAGATGAGGATATGCTTGAAATGTGCAGGGGAATACATACCGCATACAAGGAAAGAAATACGATTTTTGCAAGAAGATTTACTATTCCGAGGACAAAAAGAATTGAGGATATGTTTGAATACTGCGAATTTGAAAGCATGGAAATCAGTGGGAAATACAGCGAAGAACCGTCTTATTTTCTTCATGTTATGTCAAAATGGGGACACCTTAAAATAATCATGATTGACGGCTGGAAGCCTTGTGTATTCAATAATCTTGATTACAAGCCCCCTGTTGTCAGAAGTTGCAGAAAAATCACGGATATATATTCCGAGGGCGAAGAATTTATGTTTGACAGCGGAATTTTTAAAGATTCCGACGGCAGAAGCAAAATATTGATAATGTATTACGATGACGGGGAAAAGAAATTCGCTGAAAAATGTGCGGAACATCTGCGGAAAATGCCCGATGATATGCTTGAAACTCTCTGTCAGGGTATTCTGAATCAGTATAATTCCATAAGTACAAAATTCGTACTTCCCGAACTTGAAAAAATAACCGATATTCTCAAATACTGCTTTTTTAATGAAGTCAATCTGTATTACGAAACCGATGAACCTGCATATATAATTTCAGGCGGTACATACTGGGATACGGAATTAGGCATCACAATAAGAGGGGATAAAGTCCTTTTTGTCGGCGGTGACGATAATCTGTCGCCTTTTCTCGATGAGGAAATATATAAAAATATTGAATTTAATGACCTTTACCCCGAAAAAAGACCTGTTTTCCCCGAATCGGGAATATACAGAATCGCAGTTGTCGAATTTGCCAAAAACGGAAAACAGTATCACTACCGCTGTGAAGATGACAAAATACAGGCAGGAGATACCGCACTTGCAAGGTCAGGGGACGATTACACGGAAGTAAAAGTTCTGGATATACTTGAACAGAAAGAATCCGAACTTGTTATCCCGAAAGAAAGATATAAATTTGTAATCAAAAAACAGGGGGCTTGAAATGATATATAATATTGCTTTGCTTAAAGGTGACGGAATAGGACCGGAAATTATTGACAGTGCAGTTAAAGTCCTCGAAAAAACTGCCGAAAAATTCGGCGATAAATTTAATTTCAAGCCTTATCTTATAGGCGGTGCGGCAATTGACGCAACAGGTCAGCCCTTACCGCAGGAAACCGTTGACGGCTGTCTTGAAAGCGACAGTGTATTACTCGGTGCTGTCGGCGGTTACAAGTGGGATAATCTTTCGGGTGAGCAAAGACCCGAAAAAGCTTTGCTCGGCATACGTTCGGCACTGGGTCTGTTTACGAATTTAAGACCCGCAAAATTATATCCTGCGCTGAGAAATGCCTCTCCTTTGAAAGATGAGGTTGTCGGCAACGGCTTTGATATAATGATAGTCCGTGAACTTACGGGCGGAATATATTTCGGCGACAGGGGATACCGTCAGGGAAAATACGGCACGGAAGCCTATGATACGGAGGCTTACAGTGTCACGGAAATCGAAAGAATCGGCAGAGTCGCTTTTGAAACGGCTGTGAAAAGAAATAAAAAACTTTGCAGCGTTGACAAGGCAAATGTCCTCGAAACGTCAAGGCTTTGGAGAAAGGTAATGCACGGACTTTCCGAAGAATACCCCGAAGTTGAATACAGTGATATGTTTGTCGATAATGCCGCAATGCAGCTTGTAAGGAATCCGAGACAGTTTGACGTAATAGTCACTTCAAATATGTTCGGCGATATATTATCCGATGAGGCATCGCAGATAACAGGTTCGATAGGTATGCTTGCATCTGCGTCCATAGGGGGCTTGGGGGAAAAGCCGTTGTCTTGCCGAAACGACAGTGAAGGCAAGGCTCAAATCAACGGCGTTCCCCCATTCAAGAACTTGGGAAGTAAAATATCATTATATGAACCAATACACGGAAGTGCGCCCGATATCGCAGGAAAAGATATTGCAAACCCAATAGCGGCAATACTTTCAGGGGCTATGATGATGAGATATTCTTTCGGCAGGAATGATATTGCGGAATGTATAGAAAATGCCGTTGACAAGGTTCTTGAAAAGGGGTACCGCACGGCTGATATTGCCGAAAAAGACGGAGAATACATAAAATGCAGCGAAATGACAGAGAGGATAGTTGAATTTTTATAATGAGTGAAAAAATATATGAACTTTATCAGAAAAGCAATACGATTATAGTATTTCGTCCCATAGGCAGAGACAGTGTTGTAAATGAACTTCTGCGGCTGATTGATACGGATATATCAAAGACAGATGATTTTGTTTTTCAGTATTCAAATTTTGTCACGGAACTATATATCAACGGGACTTCAAATTTAAGTGAATACATTCTGAAAGCCGTGCTTGAATCCGATAATCTTTATACATTTCTGATGACTGAGGGGAAAACTCCCGATTCAAACATGAATAACTGCCTCATAAGTGAATTGCAGTTTTTTCAGGAACTTTCACAGCTTACTCCCGAAGATTTAACGGAGGAACTTGAATATGACGGATTTCTGCCGAGGTGGGAAATATCAGATGTCGATATAGCAGGGAGTTTCTTTGAAAGAATGAGATTCATAAATCATTACGGTTTCGGCAAATGGACTAAAAGCAATATGTTCATTCTGAAAGAAAATGAAATAATGCCTGTTGAACACCCCGACAGGCAGAAACTTTCAAACCTTTACGGCTACGAAAGGGAAAGAAATGCCGTTATTGAAAACACTCTTGCTTTCCTTGACGGAAAACCTGCACAGAATGTTCTGCTTTACGGTGACGCAGGAACGGGCAAATCCTCAACGGTAAAGGCAATTGCAAATGAATATGCGGACAGGGGTCTGCGCCTTATCGAAATAAAAAAGGAACAGTTAAATATTATTCCCGATATAGTTTCGGAAATAAGCGGAAATCCCCTTAAATTTATTCTTTTCACAGATGATTTGTCTTTCACATCAGGGGAGGACGGATTCAGCGAATTAAAAGCCATGCTTGAAGGCTCTGTTTCCTCAAATTCTTCAAATATGGTGATATATGCCACAAGCAACCGCAGACACCTTGTAAGGGAAAGTTTTTCTGACAGAAACGGCGATGACATTCACCGAAACGATACCATGCAGGAAAATTTGTCGCTTTCGGCACGTTTCGGACTGCGTGTGAATTTCGCAAGACCCGACAAAAAAAATTATATTTCAATTGTCAGCCGTCTTGCAAAATCAAACAATATAGATATGACGGAAGAAGAATTAACCCTAAAAGCCGAACAGTTTGCAATCTCGTCAGGAAACGGACGTTCACCAAGAACTGCAAAGCAGTTTGTTGAAAAGCTTGTTTCGGAAAAATAACAAGTGCAAATTTGACGATTCTAAATAAGGAGAATATTATGAAAGTTCACGAATTACAGGAGAAGATTTTAAAGTTAAAGAAGGAAACAAATACGGCGATTCTCGCACACAGCTATCAGGCAAGGGAAATTGTCGAAATAGCAGACTACACGGGCGACAGCTATAAATTAAGCGTTGACGCAACAAAGACAAATGCGGATAATATTCTTTTCTGCGGAGTTCATTTCATGGCTGAAACGGCTAAAATGCTCTCTCCCGAAAAAAGAGTTTTCCTTGCAAATAAAAATGCAGGCTGTCCAATGGCTGAACAGATGGACAGGGAATTAATATCCCAAATCAGGGAACAAGACCCCGAAAGAACCGTTGTAGCCTATATAAATACAACTGCCTCGCTTAAAACCGTCTGTGATGTTTGCGTTACATCATCAAGCGCACTGAAAATAGTAAAGGCAATTGAAAACGACAAAATTTTATTTATTCCCGACTGCAATCTCGGAAGCTGGGTAAAAAAACAGCTCCCCGAAAAAGATATAAAATTACTTCACGGAGGCTGTCCGACTCATGCGGCTGTAACTGTTGCGGAAGTCAAGAAAATCAAGGAAGAACACCCCGATGCATTGTTCCTTGTTCACCCCGAATGCGTTCCCGAAGTTGTCGCACTTGCCGATTATATAGGCTCAACATCGGGAATTATGGATTTCGCAAGGAAATCAGAATACAAGAAATTTATCATAGGAACGGAAACTTCAATTGCAGAACATTTGCAGTATGAATGTCCCGAAAAGATTTTCTATCCCGTGACAAAAGATATAGTTTGCAGGAATATGAAAATAACAACTCTCCCCGATGTTTACAATGCGCTTGTCCGCATAAGCGACAACAATTCGCCCGAATACAATTCATGTGAAATTATAATGGAGCAGGATTTAATCTCACAGGCAAGAAAATGTATTGATGAAATGATAAGGCTTGGTGGCTGATATGCTTTCCCTTGTTGAAAAATTATACGAAACCCATGATTTGACAGATGAAGAATTAATAAACCTGATAAAGTCGGAAGATTCCGAAGTATCGGAATTTTTAAGGGAAAAAGCCGACGAAACAAGACAGAAATATTACGGGAAAAAAGTTTTCCTGCGTGGACTGATAGAAATTTCAAGTTTCTGCAAAAATAACTGCCTTTACTGCGGAATAAGGCGTGACAATAAAAATGCCGAAAGATACAGATTATCCCGTGAGGATATACTTTCATGCTGTGAAAACGGCTATGAACTCGGATTCAGAACTTTTGTAATGCAGGGCGGTGAGGACGCTTATTACAATGATGAGTTTATGTGCGGAATAATCAGGGAAATTAAAAATAAATATCCCGACTGTGCGGTAACTCTCTCCCTTGGAGAACGTTCAAACCAAAGCTATAAACGCATGAAAGAGGCAGGCGCAGACAGGTATTTACTGCGCCACGAAACCGCAGACGTTGAACTATATAAGAAACTTCACCCGAATAACATGAGCCTTGAAAACAGAAAGAAATGTCTTTTCAATCTTAAAAAACTCGGCTATCAGGTAGGCGCAGGATTTATGGTGGGCGCACCGTTTCAGACCGTTGAAAATTTAGTTTCCGATTTGAGATTCATGCAGCATTTACAGCCGCAGATGATTGGCATAGGACCTTTTATTCCTCATCACGATACGCCCTTTAAGGACGAAAAACAGGGAACGCTTGAACTGACTTTAAGACTTCTCGGAATAATCCGCCTTATGTTCCCGAAAATATTACTCCCTGCCACAACCGCACTCGGAACGATTTCCCCGACAGGTCGTGAAATGGGTCTTAAAACAGGTTGTAACGTCATAATGCCGAATCTTTCGCCCGTAAAATTCAGGAAAAAATATGAACTATATGACAATAAAATCTGTACGGGTGAGGAAGCCGCCGAGTGTAAAGGCTGTCTGCAAAGGAGAGTGCAGTCCGCAGGATATGAAATAGTTTCCGAAAAAGGCGACTGCATTTATTAATTCAGAAAAGCGCAAATTTGACGATTTTAAATAAGAGGAAGATTTTGCCATTGACATGAGAATGAACGGAGCGTTAGCGTAGTGAATGAAATGTCAAGCCTAAAAAGGCAAAATCTGACGATTTTAAATAGGAGATTAGTATGAGAGTAAGATTTCATCTGCCTGATTTTTCAGGTAGATTCAAATTAAATTTAATGTTTGCGGAAATGCTTAAAAACAAGCCCGAATTTTTCCGTGAGGGCGTTGAGATTGCATCTTTTTACGGAGTTTTCCCGCCGTCAATATGGAACGGCGGACGCACTCAGGGCGGTGTCTGTGACAAGAATTTTGTCAGGCAGGTCATAAAAGCTTTCAATGACAGGGGTATCCCTCTGAGATTTACTTTTACAAATCCCGCCCTCGAAAAGAAACATCTTAACGATAATTTCTGCAATATGGTAATGAATATGGCAAACAACGGCATGAATGAAGCTATTGTGATGTCGCCGATTCTCGAAGATTATATAAGGAAGAATTTCCCGAAATATAAGCTTACAAGTTCTACCTGCAAAAGAATTACCGACCCCGAAAAGCTTAAAGAGGAGCTTTCAAGGGATTACAGCATTGTAGTTGTGGACTATGATTTCAACAATAATTTTGAAGTGCTTGAAAAACTCCCAAGAAAACAGGACTGCGAACTGCTTGTAAATGCCTGCTGTGAGCCTAACTGCCCCAGACGTTCGGCACATTATTATTCTATCGGAGAACAGCAGATAGCCTATAACGAGCATATCAAAAAATATCCGAATCTGCCTTTTGATGTTGAAAAATATGACCCTCAGCATTTCAGGGACTGCCCGTATTCTCAGAGGGGAATTTTTGAAATAAGAAATCTGAGGACGCATATAAGCCCCGATGATATATGGGATAAATATGTTCCCATGGGTTTTGAGCAGTTTAAAATTGAGGGAAGAACCGCAAGCCCCTTTAATATCCTTGAAACATATGTTTATTATATGGCAAAACCCGAATACCGTGATGAGGCAAGATTCACGCTTTTAAAGGCTCTCGAAAACAGCGGAGCATTGATTTACAGGTAACAGGGGGGATTTTTCCATATGAAGGCAAGGTTTCATCTGCCGAATTTTTCGGTGCATTTTATGTTTAATCTGATATTTGCGGAAATGCTTAAAAACAGACCCGATTTTTTCCGTGAGGGTGTTGAAATAGCGTCCGTATACGGTACATTTCCGCCGTCACTTTGGAACGGCGGACGTTTTCAGAGCGGTGTGTGTTCGGAAGATTTCATGAAGCAGGTTATATATTCTTTTAATAAGAGGGGTATTCCGCTGAGGTTTACTTTCACGAATCCCGTGATTGAGGAGGAACATCTCAAAGATGAGTTCTGCAATAAAATAATGAAACTCGCCGACAACGGTTTGAATGAAGTTATTGTCATGTCTCCGATTCTTGAAAACTATATAAGAAATAAATACCCTAATTACAAGCTTACAAGTTCAACCTGCAAGAGAATCACCGACCCCGAAAAATTATACAAAGAGGTTGAAAACGATTATCATATAGTTGTGGTTGACTATGATTTGAATAACAAATTTGATATTCTCGAAAAAATTCCCGACAAGAAAAAATGCGAAATTCTTGTAAATGCCTGCTGTAATCCGAGCTGTCCTCACAGAAGTCACCACTATCGGACAATAGGTCAGGAACAGATTCTCTATGCACAGCACGTTAAAAATCACCCCGATACGGATTTCAGTTTTAGGGAATTTTTTGACAGTCACCCCGAAAGCGAATACGAAAGACAATGCAACTGTATGCAGAGAACAATATTTGAAATAAAAAATCTGAGGACACATATAAGCCCCGATGATATATGGAATAAGTATATCCCTATGGGCTTTGAGCAGTTCAAAATAGAAGGGCGTTCCTTTGATTTGTTCAATCTCATGGAGCATTATATGTATTACATGATACGCCCCGAAGTCCGTGATGAGGCGAGATTAATATTTATCAGACAGCTTGTCATGAATAAAGTTATAAAAATATAAATTGATTTAGAAAACAGGGGGTTTGGGGGAAAAGCCGCCCCTTGAATCGGAAGTGAACGCAGCAAAGCGGAGTGAACGAAGATTCAAGGCTCAAAAGGGCGGTTTTCCCCCATTCAGAATAGGAGTTATTTTATGAAAACTGCATCGGTATTCAGTGATGACATGGTGTTGCAGAGAAACAAGCCTGTAAGAGTTTTCGGAACAGGTAGGGAAAATGAGAGAATATCTGTCAGCATACTCGGAAATACGGCATTTGCCCATGTGAAAGACGGCAAATGGGAAGTTGTTCTTCCTCCGATGAAAGAAACGGATTCCTGCACTATGGAGATAAAATCCGAAAACGAAGAAATTATTTTTAAAAATATCGCAGTAGGCGAAGTCTGGCTTGCAGGCGGTCAGTCAAATATGGAATTTGAACTGCAAAACGATAAGAACGGCGCAAATGCCCTTCAAACCTGCGGAAATGAAAAAGTCAGATATTATTACACGAACAAATGCCCGATGCTTGACGAAAATTTATTTGAATCGGAAAAATATTCTTTCTGGAAAAAAGCTTCCCCCGAAAATTCAAAAAACTGGTCTGCCGTGGGATATTATTTTGCAAGGGAACTGAGCAGAAAATTAAATGTAACAGTCGGAATTATAGGCTGTAACTGGGGCGGTACTTCCGCAAGCGCATGGATTCCCCGTGAGTATCTCGAACGTGATTCAAGGACGGAAATTTATATCCGTGAGTACGATAAAGCTGTTGAAGGAAAAACCGTCAGTCAGATGATTGACGAATATGACGAATATTTAATGCGTCAGGCTGAATGGGACAGAAAAAAAGAATTGCTCTACATGGAAAACCCCCGTATCAGATGGAGCGAAGTAATTAAAATCTGCGGTGAAAACGAATACCCGGGACCTGCGGGCTGTAAAAATCCCATGCGTCCCTGCGGTCTTTATGAAACCATGATATCCCGTGTAAAGCCCTATACGCTGAGAGGATTTTTATATTATCAGGGAGAATCCGATGACCACAGACCCGAAAGCTATGACGTTCTTCTGACTTCTCTGATAGAGTGCTGGCGGAAAGACTGGAAAGACGAAAATTTATATTTCCTCAATGTTCAGTTGCCGATGTTCAAATATGCAGATGACCCCGACACAAAAAGCTGGGCGGTAATAAGACAGGCTCAGATGAAAGTTTTTAAAAATATTAAAAATACAGGTCTTGCAGCAGCACTTGACTGCGGAGAATTTAACAATATTCACCCCCTCGACAAAGAACCTGTCGGACACAGGCTTTATTTGCAGGCTTTAAGCGAAGTTTACAAAATCGAAAAGAGAATAAATACTCTGCCACCTGTTTTTCGTGAATTTTATCGTGAAAACAATGAAATAATACTTGTTTTTGACAACTGCGAAGGCTTTAAGGTCTACGGCGATTTAAAGGGCTTTGAAATATCTTATGACGGCGAAAATTATGTAAATGCAGATGCCGAAATCAGGGACGATAAAATTATTCTTTTTGCCGAAAAGGACAGGGAAGTAAAGTCCGTGAGATATCTTTGGACAAATTATTCGGAAGTGAATCTCTATGGCAAAAACGGTCTGCCCGTTCCCGGATTTATATTTTAATTTATAAAAATCCCTTGTAATTTTTTTGAAATCATGTTATAATACCAGTAGAAAGATTTTAAACAAGAGGAAGATTTTGCCCTTGCCGTATGAACGAACGCAGTTTACGAAGTGAGTGAATAGGCAA
>JAFYFU010000064.1 GCA_017543595.1 Ruminococcus sp.
ATCGCAGGAGGACGAGCGCGCAGGAGAATCCATTTCAATAGAAAATCAGAAAAAAATGCTGACGGAATATGTCGGCAAACAGACAGGCTGGAACTTGGTGGAAATATACGAGGACGACGGCTATTCGGGTACTGACTTCAACCGTCCGGGTGTCCAGAAACTTCTCGATGATGCGAGGTCGGGAAAGATAAACCTGATACTCTGTAAAGACCTCTCCCGTTTTGGTCGTAATTACATCGAAGTCGGTCAGTATGTTGAATTGTCTTGAACACTAAGCATAATTTGTTCAAATGGCGGAGTGCATTCGTTGTCGGTAAGATTTATACAGATTATAATTCTGTCATCGTCAAGTATTATTCGGTTTACAAAGGTATTAATAATTTTTTTCAGACTGCTGCTGTGAGCTGTTTCGATTATGTATTCAAGTGAAAATCTGAACTGTTCGGCACTGAATTTCGGAGCAGGTGCAGATACTTCGTTCATTCGCCTGAAAAGCTCTGCTTTTTCAGTTTCAAGCTGCTTGATTGTATCTTTGAGTGTCAGGCTGTCAACACCGTTAAGAATCGCATTTACGGCATTTTTAAGCTTTTTTTCCGTTTCATTGTACTCCTTTTCAAGCAGTTCTCTTTCGGCATGCCAGTCATCTCTTGAATATTCGGCATAAGCCGCCTCAGCGAGTTCTTCGAGTTTGTCATCAGTCAGATATTCTCCTATCGCTGACAGTACACGTTCATGGAGAATTTCGGCAGACAAACGGTGTCCGCAGTGTTTGTGGCACTGGTAATAATGATATTTTCCGTGAGCCATACTCACTCCGCAGACAGCAGCTCCGCACTTTGCACAGGTCGTATGACCCGTGAGAATGTAATCATATCCTGTCTTTGACTCCCTCGCACGGTGAATTGAATTTGCTTTTTCTTTCTGAACTTTTTCAAACAGTTCCTCGGAAATAATCGCAGGACAGGGCATTTCAAGCGGAATTTTTCCGTGTGTGTATATGCCCTTATAAATTTTATTTTTGAACATATACGAAAGATTTCCTTTTATCCATTTGTTTCCCGTGCTGTTTCTGATATGTCTGTTATTCAAATCAGTGACTATCTGAGCCTGTTTTTCGCCGTTTGCGTAACGCTCAAATATTTCACGCACAATCGGTGCTGTAAGCTCATCAACCGCAAGCCTGCCGTCAGTGAGTTTGTATCCGTAAGGTGGCATTCTTCCGACAAATTTTCCCTTTCGGAAAGACATTTCCCGTCCCCGCTGTAATTTTCTGCCGAGTTCCGCAGAATAAAACTCATCGAAGCCCTCGATTACAGCCTCCATTAAAATCCCTTCGGGAGTATCGGTGAACTGCTCCGTTGCCGAAATTAACTGTACACCGTTGTCTCTTAATTTTTTCTTGTAAAGCGTGGAATAATAGCGGTTTCTTGCGAATCTGTCGAGTTTGTAGACAATTATGCAGTCAAATATGCCCTTTTCGCTGTCATTAATCATGCGCTGAAATTCGGGGCGTTTGTCAGTCGTTCCGCTTACTGCCCTGTCAATGTATTCTCCGACGATTTCAATCCCGTTCTGCTCTGCGTACTGCCTGCAAACGTGAAGCTGTCCCTCAATGCTCTGCTCATTCTGCATCACGGAGCTGTAACGTCCGTAAAACACACATTTTTTCATGAAATTCCTCCTTGACATCATGGAGGAAATCTGCTATAATATCATTGTGGATATAACAAACTTCCCCCAATATTATTCCGCCCTGTGACTTGGTTTCGGGGCGGTTTCCCTATATCTACTATAATACGGAAAATGTTTTTTGTCAATAAAAAAATCCGCATTTCAGCGGATTTTCTTGACTTTTTATTTGATTTATGGTATAATAATTGTATCATCACTATATATCAATCAACAACTGTGATATGTGATGATAAGTGAACGGAAACCGCCCGTTCTCGGTCTTCGGGCGGTTTTTCTATTGACTTTTTATTTGATTTATGGTAAAATATTGTTATACTGTTGGATTGACATATTGTACTTCCTTTCGGGAAAGCCGCCTGATTCTTGCCAAATCGGACGGCTTTTTCTTGACTTTTATCTTACATTGTGATACAATGATAATATAATGTTCCAATAAATTTTTCCTTTTTTCCGTCCTTCGCTTTTGCGTGGGGCGTTTTTTTATTTCAATAATATTTTTGCTATTTCCATGAGCTTTTGTCTCTGGTTGTCGCTCATCTGCATTATAATTTCATCAAGTTCATTACAGTCTTCAAAATTAATTTCATTACTGCGAGAGGTGAAATATGTTGTTATCGCTCCCGTGAGCATACCCACAAGCCCGATTCCGAACAGCATGAGTATTACTGCAATTACACGCCCGACAGATGATGACGGTGAAATATCCCCGTAACCTACCGTTGTACAGGTCACTATGCTCCACCAGAGAGCGTCCAGAAATGCCATATTTTCCGCAAACATCATTATCAAAGATGAAAAAAGAATTAGAATTATGCTCGCATAAAGTACATAAATAAAGCCGTTTGTTTTGAGTATTCCAACTATCTTTTTCCTGACAACTCCGAAAAATGCAGCAGCTCTTAATAGCCTTGCTACCTTTGCGATTTTTGTAAGACGCAGAATACGGAATACTCTGAATATCCTGAAAGCTGTAAAAATTGAATTGTATGGGATTATTGCTATCAGGTCAAATATATTTTCCTTAAAAAATTTTTTCTTTTCCCCTGACTTAAAAAATCTCACTGCATAATCAACAGTGAAAAACATTAATATTCCTGTGTCTATGTAATAATATGGCGGTTCTTCGATGTTTCTTATTCCGCAGAGGTCGATTATTACAAGCGTTATTGAAATCAGTGCGAGAACCGTTACAGCTACATTGTAAATCTTCTTCATAACATTCACGGATTACATACACCGCAGGGAGAATATCCCTCATTAATCAATTCCTGTCTGTCACACCAACGTCTGTCCCAATGCGGGTCATCTTCATTTTTTATTGTTCGGCAATTGGAATAATGGAATTTTCCGCTGTCTGTATTGACCCAGTATTCAAAGGAAACAGGCTGCGGTTCTTCAACTACGGGAGCAGGCGGCTCTGTCGGAGCAGGAGTCGGAGGTTCGGTCGGAGGAAGTGTGGGCGGCTCTGTCGGAGACTCAGTAGTTGTGGTTTCGGGAATAGTGGTAGTTTCTGTTGTGGTTGTGACCGTAGTTGTAACTGTGGTTGAAGTTGTTGTTTCAGTAGTTGTTGAAGTTGTGGTTGTTATGGTAGTAGTTATCAGAACTGTCGAGGTTGTTTCCATAGCAGTTGTACTGACAGAAGTTTCAGAAATTTCGGCAACAGGTGTTGTCCTCTCTATTGTTTTTTCATTGTTTTTGTCTGTTGGAGTAACGATAGCTCCTGTCACAAAAAGAACAAATGCAACTCCACATTGTATAGCAGGCAATTTAGGAATTTTCAAATTTGCAACAGGTGTTTTTTCAATAAGAGGAGAGACTATTAATGCTGCAATTAAAAAAATTATACCGCCTGCAACTCCTCCGGAAGTAAATGCTACTATCGCAAAAAGTACACAGAATACTGCTGCAATCCATTGAACTATGTGAGAAGCAACTGATAAAAATTTTTTCATAGTTAATTCTCCTTTTTCATCTTCTGCATTGTAAAACTCATGACATCAACCTTATCTGATAGTTCTAATGTTTCAAATGCCTGAATAAATTCCTCTGTAATGTCAGTTTTACGGCTATTTTCCACTTTAACAGTGCCTTTATTGCTTTGTATGCCGTTGTTGTCACCGTTAATGTAATATGATTCTCTTGAAAGTTCTGGGTTGTCGGTGCGACCCAATAGATAATCAACAGAACAGTCTAAACAATTGGCAATTTTGAGAAGATTTTGCGATACTACATCTGTTCCATTCGCCATTTTTGTAACTGTGTTCACTCCCAAATCACAGTTTTCAAGTAATTTTTTAACTGATATTCCTTTTTGCTTAGCCTGTATTTTTATTCTTTCAGCAGTTATTTGTGTATTTAACATAAAAATCACCTACCTAATTTGTACATAGCTACAATTTTAACCTAAATAGGTTGACTTAAACCTAAAAAGGTGATAATATATAATTATGCCAATGGCATAATTGCTGAGGAGCTGCGGCGGATAGCCGTAACGCAAACCCCCAATCAAACAAAAATGTGCTATTCACTTATATCTGCAATTTAAGTATAGCACTTTTTGTTTAAAATGTCAATGCCCTTGGCATAAATTCGACAAATTTTAAAAGGAGTGATAGAATGGCATTTCCCGAAAATGTGCGAAAATACCGTGAAATTAATGAGATGTCACAGTCAGACCTTGCAATTGCTATGGACTTGTCACAGTCCACAATTGCACGCTATGAAACGGGTATGAAACTCCCGAACATCATCACAGGTGCAAAGCTTGCAAAGATTCTCGGAACGACCGTTGAAAAGCTCGTAGAGCAGGAGGAACAGAAATGAAGATTGAAAATATGAAAGTTATAGTCGCTGAAAATCAGGGCGAAATCAGCCCGTTAAAGGCTAAATCTTTCGCCGATATTGTGGAATATGTCTTTTCTCAGCCCGACATTGACAAAAAATATCAGGAATGGCTTGAAAAGAGAAAGCAAAGGGAAAGTAACCATGACAAAACATGAATTAGCCGTAATAA
>JAFYFU010000065.1 GCA_017543595.1 Ruminococcus sp.
AGTGACGCTTGTCTGTCTCATACTCAACGTGAGCTGTATTGATAGTAATACCACGCTCTCTCTCTTCGGGAGCCTTATCAATCATATCGTAAGCCTCGTACTTAGCCTGACCCTTCATAGCGAGAGTCTTTGTAATAGCTGCTGTAAGAGTGGTCTTACCGTGGTCAACGTGTCCGATAGTACCAATGTTTACATGGGGTTTGGTTCTTTCAAATTTAGCCTTAGCCATTGGAAAATTCCTCCTTAAAATAAATTATAAGAAAATCCGGTATATATATTATATCAGATTAATTCATTAAATTCAAGTGTTTTGGAGAAAATTAATTCCCCAAAACACAAGATTTGTCAAATATATATTTTTTCCTGTTGAAAACTGTATAATCTGACGAAAATTATTTTGCTCTGTTTGCCATAATGCTTTCAGCGATACTCTTGGGAACTTCCTGATAGCTGTGGGGTTCCATTGTGTACTGTCCACGACCCTGTGTATTTGAACGGAGGTCGCTTGTGTAACCGAACATTTCCGAAAGCGGAACGAGAGCATCTACCTGAGTAGAACCTGTTCTTGCCTCCTGACCCTGAATCATGCCACGGCGTGAGCTGAGGTCGCCGATAACTGTTCCGAGGTAATCATCGGGAACGATAACAGCAACTTTCATGACGGGTTCCATAAGAACAGCGTTTGCCTTTTTGAGAGCTTCCTTGAATGCGATAGAACCTGCAATCTTGAATGCCATTTCAGAGGAGTCAACCTCGTGATATGAACCGTCATAGAGTTCTACCTTTACGTCAACTACTTCGTAGCCTGCGAGTATACCTGACTTCATTGCGCCCTGAATACCTGCATCAACAGCGGGGATATATTCCTTCGGGATAGAACCGCCGACAACGGCATTTTTAAACTCATATCCCTTGCCTGATTCGTTAGGCTCAACACGGATTTTAACGTGACCGTACTGACCCGAACCACCTGACTGTTTCTTGTACTTGTAGTCGATATCCGCACTGCCCTTGATAGTTTCCTTGTAAGCAACCTGAGGTGCGCCTACATTTGCTTCTACCTTGAACTCACGGAGAAGTCTGTCAACAATGATGTCGAGGTGAAGTTCACCCATACCTGCGATAATGGTCTGACCTGTTTCCTCATCAGTCCATGTCTTGAATGTCGGGTCTTCTTCGGCGAGTTTGCCGAGAGCGATACCCATTTTCTCCTGACCTGCCTTTGTCTTAGGCTCAATGGCGAGCTGGATAACAGGCTCGGGGAATTCCATGGATTCGAGGATAATGGGGTGTTTCTCATCGCAGAGAGTATCACCTGTTGTTGTATTTTTAAGACCAACGGCTGCGGCAATATCGCCCGAATAAACCGTTGTGAGGTCTTTTCTGTGGTTTGCGTGCATCTGAACGATACGTCCGAAACGCTCACGGCTGTCCTTTGTTGCGTTGAGAACGCTGTCGCCCTGATTTACGACACCCGAATATACACGGAAGAATGCAAGCTTACCAACAAAGGGGTCTGTTGCAATCTTGAATGCAAGAGCTGAGAACGGCTCATCATCTGATGAAGGTCTTTCTTCTTCCTCATCAGTATCGGGGTTTACGCCCTTGATTGCGGGAACGTCAAGAGGTGAGGGCATATAGTCGATGATAGCATCGAGAAGTTTCTGAACGCCCTTGTTCTTGTATGAAGTACCGCAGGTTACGGGTACCATATGGTTTGCGATAGTTGCCTTTCTGATGCAGCTCTTGATTTCTTCGATAGAGAGTTCGCCCTCTTCAAAGTATTTTTCCATGAGAGCTTCGTCCTGCTCTGCAACGTGTTCAACCATTTCTTCATGGTACTGCTGTGCCTTTTCCTTCATATCATCGGGGATTTCCTCAATGCGGATATCCTTTCCGAGGTCATCGTAGTAAATATAAGCCTTCATTTCAACGAGGTCGATGATACCTCTGAAACTGTCCTCAGCACCGATGGGGAGCTGAATCGGAACGGCATTACATTTAAGTCTGTCTTTCATCATGTCAACAACATGATAGAAGTCCGCACCCATAATGTCCATTTTGTTTACATAAGCCATACGGGGTACTTTGTAGTTGTCAGCCTGTCTCCAAACGGTTTCAGACTGAGGCTCAACGCCTCCCTTTGCACAGAGAACGGTAACCGAACCGTCAAGTACACGGAGCGAACGCTCAACTTCAACAGTGAAGTCAACGTGTCCGGGAGTGTCGATTATGTTAAGTCTGTGTCCTGCCCAGTAGCAGGTTGTAGCTGCGGAAGTGATTGTGATACCACGTTCCTGCTCCTGCTCCATCCAGTCCATAGTTGCGCTTCCTTCGTGGGTTTCGCCGATTTTGTGGTTTACGCCCGTATAGAAAAGAATACGCTCTGTTGTAGTAGTCTTACCTGCGTCAATGTGAGCCATGATGCCGATATTTCTGGTATTTTCAAGTGAACAATCTCTTGCCATAATATCCTCCTCCGACTCTTACCAGCGGTAGTGAGCAAACGCCTTGTTTGCTTCTGCCATCTTGTGTGTATCGTCACGTTTCTTGCAAGCACCGCCTGTGCCGTTGAGAGCATCAAGGATTTCTCCTGCAAGTCTTTCTTTCATTGTCTTTTCGTTTCTCTCTCTGGAATACTTTGTTATCCAGCGGAGACCGAGAGTCTGACGTCTTTCGGGTCTTACCTCCATGGGAACCTGATAAGTAGCACCACCCAGACGGCGAGCTTTTACTTCAAGTTCGGGCATGATATTTTCCATAGCCTGCTCGAAAACTTCGAGAGCGTCCTTGCCTGTTTTCTCGGCAACGATTTCAAATGCACCGTAAACGATTTTCTGTGCTACACCTTTCTTACCGTCAAGCATTATGTTGTTGATAAGGCGTGTAACGAGCTTTGAATTGTATACAGGGTCCTGTAATACATCACGCTTTGCGATATTACCTCTTCTTGGCATAATTCGCTTCCCTCCTTCATATAGATTCATGAATTCATAGGTACTCGTACCCATGCGATTACTGCTTTGCAAGCCTGCTTCACCGCAAGGGTATGTCGGCAGCCAATGCAGAGGATTTAAGAAATCTATATAAATCTCCGCATTATCTGCGGCAGCAGTTATCCTATTTATTGTTGATTGAAACGGTTTGATTTATTCGGCAAGCCGTAAAAAGCCGATTGAAGCAATTACTTCTGCTTGGGTCTCTTTGCGCCGTACTTGGAACGAGCCTGAAGTCTGTTTGCAACGCCCTGAGCGTCAAGTGCGCCTCTGATGATGTGGTAACGCACACCGGGGAGGTCCTTAACACGTCCGCCACGGATAAGAACAACGCTGTGTTCCTGAAGGTTATGACCGATACCGGGAATGTAAGAAGTTACCTCGTAACCGTTTGTGAGTTTAACTCTGGCGATTTTTCTCATAGCTGAGTTAGGCTTTTTGGGTGTAGCAGTTCTTACTGCTGTGCAAACGCCTCTCTTCTGAGGTGAACTCTGGTTAATCTGAGTCTTTTTCTTTGCATTGTAACCTTTCTGGAGAGCAGGAGCTGTTGATTTTGTTTCGAGATCCTTTCTTCCTTTACGAACGAGCTGGTTAAATGTAGGCATAATTTTCCTCCTTTTTTTAATATTTGCGTACAATTACAGTACAGCAAATTCTATTATAGACAAAAAATTCCGACTTGTCAAGAGTTTTCTCCCAAAAAGTCGGAATTTTTGAATTTTTTTGGTTATTTTTTCTGTCTTTCGTGCATATAAAGCCCTGTATATTAGTTATTTTTCAAGAAATTCCTCAAAGGATATTTTCTCATGTGTCGAAATATAGGCATAATATTTCAGGACTGCCGAGGCATCGTTTGAATCTATTATATTATTCCCGTCAATGTCAGCGGCTTTTTTCTGTGCCTCCGTGAATGTTGCGGGCTTGCTTGTGGAAATCTTTGCGTATTCCGAAAGAATCATAGACGCATCGTTTGAATCAACTTTTTTATTCGCATCTACATCGCCGAGGGAATATTCTTCTTCTGTTTTTCCGACAGTCACTTCAAATTCAACGTATACGATATTATTGGGGTCTGCGTATTCGGAATCCGACTTATAGCCTATTCTTATGGTATAAGTTCCCGCCTGCCAGCTCCTGTAATCCGAAGCGTCAACAATAAGCGAGCTGTCTGTCATTGAAACCATGCTGTTCCATGAATTTTCAATTTCTCCGTTTACATATGTAATTTCAGTGACATTGATTTCACCGCCTGAAAGATTATACCATTCATTAAGGTCATATTCCGTCTTGTCGGGAAGTCTTGAAATTGATATATTCGGCTTGACAATTGTTACCTGTTCGGGCATGGTTATTTCTATGGGCTTTTCGTCATAGATTTCTATGCCGTCACCGCCCAGAACCTGTATTTTCACATTTTCAAGGTCGGAATCGTCTATTCTTATGTAATATCTAAAAAGTGTACCCATATCTCCGCCTACATTCGGATAATGTTTTTCTTCTCCGAGGAGCGTGTGATTTGAGCTGTTGTAGATATCCTTCATATCTGCCCTGAATGAAAGTCTGTCTGTTGAGCCGTTTGAAAAATCAACATATGCATTGACTTCAACTGCACCGCCGTCAAGGAAATTTTCACTTCCGTAAACCGTATTTGTGGGATAGCTTAATACTTTAAGGCTTAATCCAAAATCTTTTACGGACAAATATGTAGTTGTTTCCGTGGTTGTAGTAGTTTCTTCTTCTGTTGTTGTAGTTTCCTCTGTGGTTGTAGTCGTAGTGGTAGTGGTTTCTTCTTCCGTTGTTGTAATTTCCTCTGTGGTTGTAGTCGTTGTGGTTTCTTCTGTCGTTGTGGTAGTTGTCTCGGGTTCGTTTACAGTAACAGTGAATGATTCTGTAATTTCCACGCCGAACAAATCAAGAGTTATGTGGATATTGTAAATTCCTGCCCTTGTGCTGTCAAATTCTGATGTATCGACTGTAAAATC
>JAFYFU010000066.1 GCA_017543595.1 Ruminococcus sp.
ATTCCCGAAGAACAGGAGGCAAAAGTTGTACGCTATACTGTTGAATCTGTAAGTCAGGCGGCTAAACCCATACAGCAGACGGCTAAACCCGTACAGCAGGCGGCTAAACCCATACAGCAGACGGCAAAGCCTGTACAGCAGGCGGCTAAACCCGTAAAGCAAACGGCAAAGCCTGTACAGCAGGCGGCTAAACCCGTACAACAGGCGGCAAAGCCTGTACAACAGGCGGCAAAACCCGTACAACAGACAGCAAAACCCGTACAGCAGACGGCAAAACCCGTACAGCAAACGGCAAAACCTGCACAGCAGAAATCAAAACCCATAGGAAGAAAAACCGAAAAAACTGTAAATAAAAAGGCAAATGTTCTGCACCTTGTAAATGCAGGGGCTATAACTCTTGTGCTGCTTGCGGGATTTTCATACCTTATGTTTCTCCCAAGAGATACTGTTTCACATGAGGAGAACAGAAACCTCACGCAGAAACCCGAATTTACTGTTGAAAGCTATTTAAGCGGCGACTACACCGAAGGGCTTGCGGATTATTATGATGATACCGTCCCCAACAGGAGCTTTTTCAAAAATATGATAGCATCTGTTTTAATGCCTATGAAAGGCGTTAAATACGGTGACGGCGTAACCCTCCACGGAGGAACTTACGAAAACAACAAGGCTAAAAACCAGAAAAACAACCCGAAAAACAATGCCGCTCCCGTAACTACTGCGGCGGCTGAAAATACTCCTGCGGAAAATAATGATTCTGCCGTGACGACTGCTGCGGTTCAGGAGGAAACAGCTCCCGTTACAACTCTCCCCGATGCAAACGAACCAGCCAATGACAACGGCGAAATCACCAATAATATTATGATTGTAAACAACAGGGGTCTTATGCTTTACGGCGGTGCATGGGGAAGCGAAAAGGTCTATGCGGATTATGTCAACGAATATAAGGAAAGACTCGGAAATGCCGTAAATGTTTATTCAATGGTACTCCCGACAGCCGTATCTTTCTATCTCCCTGAGAATTACAAGGATATTTCCGAAAGCGAAAAGGCTGACCTTGACAGCATGGCTGAGGAATTTAAAGGTGTAAAATATGTTGATGCTTACACGGCACTTCTCGCCCATAAAGACGAACATATCTACTCGCAGACGGACCACCACTGGCAGCACCTCGGTGCATATTATGCGGCTCAGGCTTTTGCAAATTCCGCAGGCGTTCCCTTTGCGGATTTCAGCAAATATGACAAGGTAAAACTTGACGGCTATGTGGGAACTATCTACGGATTCACGCAGAGTGCGGATATTATAAACAACCCCGAAGAATTTGTTTATTTCAAGCCGAAAGACCATGTTGACGTAAAAATATACGATACTTCATATCAGAATCCCGTTGACGGTGAACTCTTTATGGATACAGACAATATGAGCAATTCGGACTACTACCTTACATTTGCCCTTGATGAGCAGATAAAATTTATTCATACGGGTATGAAGAACGGCAGAACCCTTGTAATATTCAAGGACAGCTACGGAAACGCCCTGCCTTCACTCCTGACCTACTCCTTTGAAAATATCTATCTCTGCGATATAAGATATTTTGAAATAAATGCAATAGATTTCATAAAGGAAGTAAAGGCAACAGATGTTCTTTTTGCCATGAATACTTTCTCGGCTGTTTCCAATCAGGACTATATCAAAGAAAATATAGATAAATAATTTAATACAGGTGAAAAAATGAAAGAACTTGAATTTCCCTTTGACAGCAAATACATAATGCGTAAAAGAAAGGCTATCAAAAAACAGCTCCTTTCAGACGGCACTCAGCGTATAAAAAAGAAAATAGCCGTCCTTGGCGGTTCTACCGCTGATGATGTTATTTCGGCACTTGATTTGTTTCTGCTGAATTTCGGCATAGAGGCGGAGTTCTGGAAGTCGGAATACAATAAATTCTATGAGGACGCTGTTTTCGGAAATCCCGAACTTGACGAATTTGCCCCCGATTTGATTTATATTCACACTACGTCAAGAAATTTGACTATGCTCCCCGAAAGCCCTGCCGAATCCGAAGAACAGGTGAACGAAAGACTTGAAAATCAGTTTGATTTGTTCAAACAAGTCTGGATAAGCCTTACTCAGAAATTCGGCTGTCCCATAATTCAGAACAATTTTGAACTCCCCCTTTTCAGGCGCACGGGAAACTGGGACGGCTGGGGAATAAGCGGTACAGGCGCATTTATCAACCGCCTGAATGTAATGCTTTCGGATTATGCAAGGCACAACAACGGCTTTTATGTAAATGATATAAATTATCTTTCGTCCGTAATCGGTCTTGAAAAATGGCACGATACAGAGGCGTGGTATATGTACAAATATGCACTGAATACTTCTCTTATCCCCGAACTTTCGTATAATATCGCCTGCATAGTCAAATCCCTTTACGGAAAAAATCAGAAAGTTATTGCCCTTGATTTGGACAATACGCTCTGGGGCGGAATTATAGGCGATGACGGTGTTGACGGCATCGAAATAGGTGAGGAAACCGCTGTCGGCGAGGCTTACAGCGAATTTCAGCATTTCCTCAAAGGCTATAAGAATTACGGAATAATTTTAACCGTATGCTCCAAAAACGAAGAAGAAAATGCCCTTGCGGGTCTTAATCACCCCACAGGCATTTTAAAGCCCGATGATTTCGCATCAATAAAAGCTAACTGGAATCCCAAAGATATGAATTTAGCCGAATCTGCGGACGAACTCGGACTTCTCCCCGAAAGTTTCGTATTTGTGGACGACAACCCTGCCGAATGTGCAATAGTCAATGCACAGCTCCCCGCAGTTCATACGGTTCATGCGGAATCTGTCGGAAAAGCTATGTATACGCTTTCAAGAAGCGGATTTTTCGAGATAACTTCCGTTTCGGAGGACGATTTGAAACGTTCCGATATGTATGCCGAAAACGCAAAGAGAATATCTCAGCAGAAAAAATTCGCAAATTATACGGATTATCTTTTAAGCCTTGATATGCACGGCGAAATAAAAGATTTTACACCCGTTTATCTGCAAAGAATAACTCAATTGACAAACAAGAGCAATCAGTTTAATTTAACTACTAAAAGATATACTCAGCAGGAAATGGAACAGGTCTGCGCTATGCCCGACAGAATAAGGCTCTACGGCAGACTTGCCGATAAATTCGGCGATAACGGCATAGTTTCCGTTGTTATCGGAAAATGCGAGGATAATATCTGCCATGTTGAACTCTGGCTTATGAGCTGTCGTGTCCTCAAAAGGGATATGGAATTTGCCATGCTTGATGAGCTTGTCAGTCAGTGCAGACAGCGGAATATCACCAAAATAAAGGGATATTATTACAAGACTCCCAAAAATAACATGGTTTCGGAACTGTTCAGAACTTTCGGTTTTGAACTCCTTGAAAAATCCGAAAACGGCGATTCCGTCTGGGAACTTGATATTACAGGTTACGAAAACAAAAATAAAGTTATAAAAGTTAATGAAAAGGAGAATGTATATGAATAAGAATGAGGTTATCGCAAGACTTAACGAGGTTTTCAGGGACGTTTTTGACGATGATTCAATCGTTGTCAACGACAGCACAACTTCCGCAGATATTGACGACTGGGACAGCATTGAGCATATCAACCTTATCGGTGCGGTTGAGGAAGAATTTGGTATGCGTTTCAAGATGAAAGAAGTTTCAGGCATGAAAAATGTCGGCGAAATGATAAATATTGTCTGCGAGAGAGGCACAAAATAAGTAAAGTCATCACGGGGATTTTTAATTCCCGTGATTTTGCTATATAAAGGAGATATATATGAAATTTATATCATGGAATGTGAACGGTCTGAGGGCTGTCATGGGGAAAAGTTTCAAAGAGATTTTTGAAAAGGAAAATGCGGATATTTTCTGCTTGCAGGAAATAAAATGCTCCAAAGAACAGGCGGATTTTCAGCCTGACGGCTATTATTCATACTATAACAGCGCAACCGCTAAAAAAGGCTATTCGGGGACTGCGGTTTTTACCAAGAAAAAGCCTATATCAATTACATATGGTATTGACGGAAAGCACACTGATGAGGGGCGTGTTATAACCTGCGAATATGAGGATTTTTATTTTGTTTGCTGTTACGTTCCCAATGCCCAGCCTGAACTTAAAAGAATTAACTATCGTATGGAATTTGAGGACGATATCAGGGAATATTTAGTCAAACTCGACAAGAAAAAGCCTGTCGTTTACTGCGGTGACCTGAATGTTGCACATAATGAGATAGATTTGAAAAATCCTAAAATAAATGTCGGAAACCCCGGATTTTCCAACGAGGAAAGAGGAAAATTCAATCAGCTTTTAAAAGCAGGTTTTGCGGATTCTTTCCGCAGACTTTATCCTGATAAAGTGCAATATTCGTGGTGGTCATACCGTTTCAGGGCGAGGGAGAAAAATTCAGGGTGGAGAATTGATTATTTTATAGTTTCCGAGAGATTTATGCAAAAAGTAAAAGATTCAATTATATGCACCGAAATAATGGGGAGTGACCATTGTCCCGTATGCCTTGTCACCGAATAGGAGGGCTTATGTTCAATATTTTCAACAAAAAACCCGTTCCGATTCCGCAGGGATTTACCGAAAATGACATAAAAATTGAATCGAGTATCTGCACGGGGGAGAAAACTATCGGCTTTTATGACAAACAGTCAAAAAAATTAATGTATGCCGAACTTGTCCGCTCGGAAAGCGATATTGACGGATTTTATGCGAAATACGGACTTGAAAGGAAAAAATCATGAACTTTGAAAGACTTGAAAAAAATTTAATTGACAATATCTGCGAGGCACAGCTTAAAATAGGCTTTGAAAAAAGACCGATAAGCTTTAATTATACCAAAAAATCGCTTTGCCACCTGCTTAATGTAAATGATATAACAGATAATACCCTGTCTGAATTTAAAAGCGAAAAAATCGGCGAAATAACATTCAGACCCATAAAATCGGGCTTTTGTATCACTGTTTCGGAAAAAGGTGCGGAATACGTCCACGAAAACTGCACAGGCGGTTTTATTGCCGATTTGATTGACACTGTAAGACAGCACGGAAAATCCCTTGATGATATTTTTAATATTTTTAAAAAATATTCCGAAAATGTCTGCATTGAACAGAAGAACAACGGGGAATTTGATTATCTTGTCTATTTTTCGGACGGAATCCCCGACAGCTATTACTACTGCATAACCGATGAGGGTATGCATATAACCTACCACAGATTTATAAAAGAGGACTATGAGGATTTTGACTTTAATTAAAAAATAATTTTTTATTTTCCTCTTGACATTTCAAGTACGGCATGATATAATATACAAGTATCGTGCTTATGCGATACTGTTATCCTTGCCCGCAGAAAGTTGCGGGTTAATATCCGAGAGGAGGTGTTTGTAAATGGCAAAAGTATCCGCTAAATATGAGGCAATGGTTGTTTTCAGTCTTAAAAACGGCGAAGAATCAATGAGAGCTCTCATTCAGAAGTTCAAGGAGAGAATCGAGCGTCACGCTGAAGCTGTTGAAGTCAACGAGGATTGGGGTAAGCGCAAGCTTGCATATCCTATCGAGGACGAAACAGAAGGTTACTATGTAATCTATAACTTCCAGTCACAGCCCGAATACCCCGCAGAGCTTTCAAGACGTTTGAATATTGCTGACGGTATTCTTCGTTCACTCATCACAGTTGTTGAATAATTGCACTTCATTGTTTAAGGAGGCGGTCAGATGAATAAAGTTATTTTGATGGGCAGACTTACTGCCGACCCCGAATACAGACAGAATCAGACGGGTTCTGTTTCATGCAGATTCAGGCTTGCTATAAACAGGAATTTCGTTGACAAAAATACAGGCGAAAGACAGGCAGATTTTATTAACTGTACTGCATGGAATCAGACTGCTGAGTTTGTAAACCGTTATTTCCACAAGGGAAGCATGATAATGGTTGAGGGTTCTCTCAGAACAGGCAGCTATCAGGACAAAAATCACCCTGATGTTACCCATTATACTACCGATGTAAACGTTGACAATGTCGAGTTTACAGGCTCTAAGGCTGAAACAGGCACCAACGGCGGTAATTTCCAGAATAACTACGGCGGTAACGGCTATCAGAACAACGGCGGTTACAATAATAATAACGGCTACAATAACAACGGTTATAACAATTCAAATAACTATTCCGCTCC
>JAFYFU010000067.1 GCA_017543595.1 Ruminococcus sp.
AGCTGGGAGAGCATCTGCCTTACAAGCAGAGGGTCACAGGTTCGAGCCCTGTAGTCCCCACCAATGGCCTCGTAGTTCAGTTGGTTAGAACGCCTGCCTGTCACGCAGGAGGTCGACAGTTCGAGTCTGTTCGGGGTCGCTTATGCGGATTTAGCTCATCTGGTAGAGCGCCACCTTGCCAAGGTGGAGGTAGCGAGTTCGAGCCTCGTAATCCGCTCCAAAGCCCTTGCAATAGCGGGGGCAATGTTTTTACTTTTGCAGAGATGTTCGCGTTCTGCAAAAGTAAAAACGATGGTGCCATAGCCAAGTGGTAAGGCGTGGGTCTGCAACACCCTGATCCCCAGTTCAAATCTGGGTGGCGCCTCTCAGACTTCTCCCGAAACGGAGAAGTCTTATTTTTTTCCGTATAAAATATTTTGTTTAAAGGCGGTGTTTCCGCCTTATTTTTTATAAAGCAAAAAGGCAGATATTTTTCATATCTGCCTTTTTTATCAGTTGTTTCTTGTTTCTTCGTATTCCGAGAATACATCTTCGCTGAATCTGTCGTTGTGATAGATTACAACTCTTTCGGGAACTTCATCGTATAACGAGAATCCCATTTCATCGAAAAGCGGTTCGCAGAACTGGTGGATATCCGAATGGTAGTTGAATACATAGTATTCATAACGCTGAGGTTCAAGGAGGTGATTTTCCGAGGGATTTTCCTCATTCCTGTAAGCATCGTTCATATCAAGAATAAATACTCTGTCTCTGTCTGCGATATGCGGGAGAAGGAATGATTCCGCCGCAACGCACGCATCTTGCGGAACTCTGTCGAGGAGTGCCTCAACTTCTATGAATTTCGGGTCGTCCCTGTATCTTTCGTAGTATCTGAGTTTTGTTGAAGTCCAGCCGAAAGCAACTATAAGAGATGTTACGCCCGAAACAAAAGCGATATCCTGTTTCTTTTCCTTCATGTCATCGAGATTAATGATACTCATGTATATCAGCGGGCATACAGGTCCGAAAATATACTGATAGCTTATATTTTCCGCATATCCGTAGCTTGCGCCTATTGCAAGGTTTGTTATAACGAACGGGAGCATGAGGAAATATCTGTAAATTTTCTTTGTGAAGAAAGGCAGGAAAAGCAGCGGGAACATAATTTCAACAAAGAAAAGAAGATTTGATTCTCTTATGAGAGAATTAAAGAAATATCCGGGGTCTGTGAGAACGTTCTTAACAACGCTTCCGAGACCGTCACCGCTGTTTATGAGGAATTTTCCGAAACGGTAGCTTGTCATCATTTCGCCGTCACCGTTTTTGGTGAGCCATTTTGTTATAAGACCCATGTAAACTCCGCTTACGGCAGTGCTTACAAGCCAAATCCAGCGTTTTTTGTCGCCCTTGTTTGTGAAGAACATACACATTGAAACGCAGATGACATAGAGGGAAGTTTCCTCTTTTACTATACAGACAAGTGCGGAGAATACAAGGAAAGTCTTGTATTTTTTGGAATCCGCAGCCCATATCATGAACATGATAAGTGTCGGGAGAAATGCGTTTTCGTGGAAGTCATAATAGCAGGGGAGAATAAGTCCCGAACAGAACATATACATAAAGCATACGCCGAGAAGTGAAATTCCGTTGAAACCGTGTTTCTTTGCTATCATGAAAGTCGGGATAACACCGCCCATTGAAAGAACTGCCTGTGCAGCGAGAAGTGTTTCTTCTTTCGGGAATATCTTGTATATCGGTACAAGCAGATAGTAGATGTATGAAGCGTGTACGAAGAAGTGCGACAGGGCTTTGTCTCTTTCGCAGGTGGTTACAGCCGTGAGATTTTCTCCGAGCGAATGATACATCTGAACAAATATACCGAAGTCGAAAACGGAAGTACCGAATATCTTGTGGTGACATATTGTCGTGAGGGAGATGAAGAACATCATAAGTCCCATGACGAGAAGTACAAAGATACCGATAATTTTCCAGCTTATCTTGTGCAGAAGCTTGCTCTCATTGAATTTGCCGAGAATATAGTAGATAAATACCGCAGAAATGCAGGCAACTGACATTGAAAACTGAAAATTGTCAATATTCCAGAGGAGTTCAAGGTCAAAGAAAAGTATCGCTATGATTGCGCCTATGTGGTCGGCATATCGGGCTTTTTTCGGCAGTCGGTCGTAAATCAGCGAATAGAGGACGAATATAAAGAACATTATCAGGAACGATTTTAAAATGCTGTTTGCCTCGATAAATTCTTTCCAGCCGTCTATCGGGTTGATTTCGTTTGTCCTTGCGATTGTCAGATTATAGCCCGAAACGAAGAAGTAAGCCATTACAAATCTTATCAGCAGCATATCGGGCAAGCCCAGTCTTTCAAAGAAAGCCTTTATGCGTCCGATTATGTCCCTGAAAGTGATTTTTTTCGGTTCTTCAACGACATTTTCGGGTTGTTCGCCGTTTTCGGGAGGTGCAGTTGAATCCGCCGTAATTTTCGCAGAAGGTGCGGAGGAAGGTTCAGCGGGAGTTTTTTCTTCTTCTTTTAATTCCGTGACAGGATTTTCCTTCCGGGAGACTTTTTCCTTTTCGGGAGTTTTCTTCTGTTCGGAATCGGGAGAAGCGTTTGCAGGGTTGCTTTTTTTGCGTTTACTCATTAAAAGAATCCACCTTTTGTATTAAATTTTATCAAATTATCATCACCTGACCTTGACAAATGGTTTATAATGCCATATTCCCAATAAAAAGGGCTGAAAGCACTACAATTTATATTATATATCATAAAGAAAGTATAGTCAATGATTTTTTTTACTTTTGTTTCAAAACAGCAGTTTGTATTAATCATACAAAAAAATATTGATTTTTTTGTGCAGTTAAACAGAAATTTTTCTTATGAGCAAAATGCTTTTTTTAAGGCAGAGGGGCTTTGTTTTGATATAAAGCGGAACTGCGGAGGCTCTGTATTTGTCGGCGTAGATTTCTGCCTTAATGTCAAAATATATATCTTTTTCTGTCGGGTTTACAATAAGGGTAAATTCCGAAAATTCGGCAATAATAATACCGTCCTGCGAATCTTTGAAATTTATTTTCCTGTTGTCGGAATTGTTTATAAATTTTTCTCTTATGGCAATAAGTCCCCTGTAATATTCGGAAATTTCCCTGTTTTTCGTGAGATTGTCCCATTTGAGGGAGTTCACGCTGTCAGGGGATTTATAGCTGTTGCTGTCGTAATTTCCGTCAGGGAGGGGCTTGCTCCTGAGAAATTCCTGTCCCGCCTGAATAAATGGTATTCCGTTTGAGAGAAAAATAAGCGCAGCACCCATTTTATCCGCAGAAATTATATCCTCAAAATCCGAAACAGGCATTGAAAGTTTGAGCTTGTCAAAGAAAGTTAAATTATCATGACATTCAACGTAATTTATTTTATTTTCTTCACACATGGCAGATTTCATCTTTTCAGTTAATTTCAGATGATTTCCGTTGACATATCCCGTGTCAGTATCGCAGAAAACGCTGCCCTTTACGGTATCCCTGAAAAAGTCCGAAAACATGGCAAAATCGGGCAAAAGACGGGAATTTTCAATAACAGCCCTGAATTTTTTGTCAAGGGGAGATATTCCGCCCGTCCAGCCCTCCCCGTAAAGAATTATATTCGGGTTAATTTTTTTAAGTTTTTCGGCACAGAGATTTAAAGTTTTAACATCTGTAAGCCCCATTAAATCAAACCTGAAACCGTCAATTTTGTATTCCTCTGCGATATAGCAAAGGCTGTCACAGATGAATTTCCTCATCATTTTTCTTTCGCTTGCGATTTCGTTTCCACAGCCTGAACCGTTTGAAAAGCCGTTTTTGTCGTGCCTGTAATAATAATTCGGGAAAATCTTTGAAAACGGCGAATTTTCCGCAGAAAATGTATGATTGTAAACTACATCGAGAATTATTCCGATATTTTTCTCGTGTGCGGACATAATTAATTCTTTTAATTCAGTGATTCTTTTCTTTCCGTCAAATGGGTCTGACGAATACGAACCTTCGGGAATATTATAATTCAAAGGGTCATAGCCCCAGTTGAAAGAAGGTTTGTTTTCATCGACCGAGGCAAAATCCATTACGGGCAGGAGGTGAATATGCGTTATTCCAAGGGATTTTATATAGTCAAGCCCGATAGTATCGCCGTAGGAATTTTTAATATTCTTTTCGCAGAAAGCCGAAAATTTTCCTCTGTTTTTGAAATTCTCCGAAATATCCGAGGAAAAATCCCTTATGTGCAGTTCATATATGACGGCATTTTTATAATTTTTTGATACGGGGCGGGAATTTTCCCAGCCCTGCGGATTTGTATTTTCAAGGTTTAAAATCATTCCTCTTTTGCCGTTCACGCCTGCGGATTTTGCGTATATATCAATAGTTTCCCGTTCAAAGCCGTTTATTTTCACTGTGTAGGTATAATAAAATCCGTCAAGATTTTCGGATATTTCTGTTTCCCATATTTTCCCTGTATTTTTCATGGGTGCGGACAAATAAACCTCATCACTTATACAATCTCTGTAAATATTTAAACTAATGCTTTCGGCATAGGGCGACCAGACACGGAAAACAGTTTTTTCTTTTGAATAAATCGCTCCGAGTTCGCCGTCATAGTAATATTTTCTGTCTGTCTTTTCAAAAGGCTTATCCGAAAAGCCTTTTATTTCCCAGAAATATTTTCTCCCAGATTCGGGAAAATCGTTCATAACGCCGTGTTCGGGGTCATAGAAAACTCCCTTGTGATACAGCGACCAGTGCCAGCATCGGGGTGTTTCAAGGCTTAACACGCAAAGTTCGGGGAGTTCGGATTTGTTTTCCGCCTGAGTTCTTTTTTCGGAAAGTTCAAAGCCGAAATATTTAAAAATATTTTTCATTTCCCGTAAAGTTGTTTCTTTGTAATTGTTAAGTAAATTTACTATATCGCTTACGGGTCTGCCTGTTACCATAGCAACAACAGCCTGACCGCACTGCAAATCCGTAGGCTCATGAATATATTCTATTTTCATAAAATCACCTATTTAAAATCGTCAAATTTGCACTTTTAAGGCTTGCACTTTCGTTCACTCCGCAAAGCTCCGTTCACTTTCAGTGCAAGGTGCAAATTTTCCTCTTATTTAAAATCGTCAAATTTTACTTTGTTGAATTTGTTTTATAATTTATTATATCATACCCCAAAATAAAATTCAACTGTTGCAAAAACCTAATATCTGTGATATAATTATAATGCATAATTATAATAATACAGAAAGGGATAGTATTATGGAAGATGAAGAAATTATTAATGTCGAAAGATTTAATCCCGACCCCGATTACGGTCTTACAACCGCACAGACGGAAGAAAGAATAGCTCAGGGTCTTGCAAATACTCCGCCTGAACCGCCCTCCAAAACCGTTACTGAAATAGTAAAAGACAATGTTTTTACTTATTTTAACTTTATTTTTGCCGTTCTTGCCGTTCTGATAATTATAACGGGGTCTTACAGGGATTTGACTTTTCTGCCTATAATCATCGCAAATGCATTGATAGGTATTATTCAGGAAATGCGTTCAAAAGCCGTCCTTGACAAATTATCCGTACTAAATGCCCCTGTCACGACTGTAATGCGTGACGGAATTGAAGTGAGCGTTTTTTCAAAAGATTTGGTTCTTGATGATGTTGCGGTGTTCCGTGCGGGAAATCAGATAAGTGCGGACGCTGTTGTAATAGACGGAAATGTTTCTGTCAATGAATCGCTTTTAACAGGTGAATCCGATGAGATTGTGAAAAACAAAGGCGACAGCTTAATGTCGGGAAGTTTTATAGTTTCGGGTTCGTGCCGTGCAAGGCTTGAAAAAGTCGGAAAGGATTCATATATCTCCCAGCTTACCTTGCAGGCTAAAAAATCCAAAAGCGGCGAGCAGTCCGAAATGATTCGTTCTCTCAACAGGATAGTAAAAACTGTGGGTATAATTATAATTCCCATAGGAATAGCCCTTTTCTATCAGCAGTATGTACTGAATCAGGCTGATTTCAAGACAAGCATATTGTCAATGGTTGCGGCGGTTATAGGCATGATTCCTGAGGGATTGTTCCTGCTTGCAAGTACAACTCTTGCTATTAGTGCCATGCGCCTTGCAAAAGAAAAAGTCCTTGTCCATGATATGAAATGCATTGAAACCCTTGCGAGGGTAGATGTACTCTGCGTAGATAAAACAGGTACTATTACAGAGGGTACTATGGCGGTTTCAGATATAATACCCGTGGGAAATGCCTCTGTCGGTGCATTGACTTCAATTATAAGCGATTTCACCGCAAGCCAGACCGCAGACAATGCCACTATGGCGGCTATGAAAAATTATTTTAAAAGTCCGTCAGGCAGGAAAATTATATCATACACGGGATTTTCTTCCGAGTTCAAATACAGCAGTGCATCTTTTGAGGAGGGTTCTTTTGTTCTCGGTGCGCCTGAATTTATATTAAAGGAAAGCATTGAGGAATACAGAAAAACCATAGAGGAAAAAAGCCGCAGGGGATACCGTGTTCTTGTATTTGCAGCCTATGACGGAATACCCGACGGAAAAGCCCTTGTTAAAAAATCCGTTCCGCTTTGCTTTATAACACTTGCAAATCCCATAAGAAAAAATGCCCCCGATACTTTTAAATTTTTCTCGGAGCAGGGCGTTGCAATAAAAGTTATTTCGGGAGACAATCCCATTACGGTTTCTGAAATTGCAAAACAGGCAGGTATTAAAAACGCTGAAAATTACGTTGATGCTTCAACTCTCACAACGGATAAATCAATAAGCGATGCGATTTTAAGATATACTGTTTTCGGCAGAGTTACCCCCGACCAGAAAAGAAAATTCGTCAGGGCTTTGAAAGCCGCAGGAAAAACTGTTGCCATGACGGGTGACGGTGTAAATGATGTTCTCGCCCTTAAAGATGCGGATTGTTCAGTTGCTATGGCTTCGGGTAGTGATGCGGCTGCACAGGCTTCACAGCTTGTCCTCCTTGAATCGGATTTCGCTAAAATGCCTGATGTCGTTATGGAGGGAAGAAAAGTTGTAAACAATCTCGAACGTTCGGGAAGTCTTTTTCTTGTAAAAAATATTTTCTCGCTGTTGCTGTCTGTTATTTCTATATTCATAGGCTTTTCGTATCCGTTAAAGCCTTCGCAGATTTCTCTGATAAGTATGTTCACAATCGGTCTGCCGGCATTTGCACTCTCCCAGATTCCGAACAAGGATTTAATCAAGGGAAAATTTATAACTAATGTCATGCTTAAAGCCCTGCCCGCAGGCATTACAGATACAATAGTCGTTGTGGCTATGGTTATTTTCGGAAATATTTTCAACTCCTCAGAAAGCGATATTGCCACGGCTTCAACAATTTTGCTCTGCATTGTCGGACTTATGATACTGTTCACTATAAGCAAGCCCATGAACAGCCTTAAATGGGGAATATGGATTTTCTGTGCAGCAGGTCTCTGCGTGTGTATGCTTTTTGTAAGCAATTTTTTCGGAATTTCCGCAATGAGCCTTAAATGCGTGCTTTTATGCATTAATTTCTCAATAATCGCTGACCCCGTACTCAGATATCTGACAATTTTTGTAAACTGCATAAAGAAAATACTTTCCAAGGAGGAAGAAATAAGTTAAAAAATAAAATTTTTAAATTGCTATTGATTTATTGTTTTATATATGTTATAATTGTGTAGTTGGTGTTGCTGGGGCGTAGCCAAGCGGTAAGGCAACAGACTTTGACTCTGTCACTGCGTGGGTTCAAATCCCGCCGCCCCAACTACAAAGACCGGCTCTTTTTGAGTCGGTCATTTTTTTAATTTAAAACAGGAGGCTGTTATGAAAAGAAAAGACTATATAAACTGGGACGAATATTTTATGGGCGTGGCTCTGCTTTCGGCACAGAGGAGCAAGGACAACAACACTCAGGTAGGTGCGTGCATAGTAAATGATGAGCATAAAATTGTTTCTGTCGGCTATAACGGTATGCCCATTGGCTGTGATGATGACGAAATGCCGTGGGAACGTTCCGCAGACAGTTCTCTCGATACAAAATATCCCTATGTCTGCCATGCGGAATTAAATGCAATTCTCAACAGAAATTCCGCAAATCTCAACGGCTGTACGCTTTATGTAACTCTCTATCCCTGTAATGAATGTGCAAAAGCCATAATACAGTCAGGAATAAAAAGAATCGTTTATTTAAGCAATAAATACGCTGATACGGACAGTTCCAAGGCTGCGGCTTTTATGTTTAACAAGTGCGGTATTGCCGTTGATGAGTACAAATCGGAAGGCAAAGAAATAATGCTTAAACTCTAATTGTGAATTTTTTGTGAACATTTCAGAAAAGCTATTGACAAAATAAAAATATGTGGTATAATTGCTCTTGCAAACAAATTGAAAATGATTATCATTTTTGTTTTAAGGAGGCTGTTATGTCAAAGAAATTATTTTTATCAGCACTTGCACTTGCCTGTGCTGCATCATGTTTTACAGGTTGTTCCGAAAGAACAAATTCCGCAAATGCTGCCGAAAAAACTGAAAAATTAAGTATCGTCTGCACTGTGTTCCCCGAATATGACTGGATTAGAACAATTCTCGGAGAACATCAGGACGAAGTGAACGTTACATATCTCCTTGCAAACGGAAATGATATGCACAGTTTCCAGCCAACAGCAGACGATATAATTAAAATTTCTTCATGCGATATTTTCGTCTGCACAGGCGGAGAATCTGAAGAATGGACACAAGATGTCATTGAAAGTGCGGTAAACAAGGATATGAAAGTCGTTAATCTCCTCGATGTTCTCGGAGATTCCGCCAAGGAAGAAGAACTCAAAGACGGTATGCAGGGCGAAGAAGAATCAGAGGAAGAATCGGAAGAAGAAGTTGAATATGACGAACACGTCTGGCTTTCACTCAGAAATGCCGAGGTTTTCTGCGAGGCAATAGAAAATACACTTTCGTCCGCTGACCCCGCAAATTCGCAGGATTACAAGAAAAATCTTGAAAGTTATACCGCCGAACTTGAAAAACTTGATTCCGAATTTGAAGAATTATTTAACTCATGCGGTCAGAAAACCCTTGTCTTTGCAGACCGTTTCCCGTTCAGATATTTCACGGAGGACTACGGACTTGACTATTATGCGGCTTTTTCGGGCTGTTCCGCTGATACGGAAGCAAGTTTCAATACAATAACTTTCCTTGCAAATAAAATTGAAGAACTTGACTGTAATGCTGTTTTTGAAATTGAAACTTCCGACGGTTCTGTTGCAAAGGCTGTCGTGAACAATTCCAAAAACAATGACTGCGATATTGTAAGGCTTAATTCAATACAGTCTGTCAAGAAAAGCGATGTTGAAAACGGTGTGACTTATCTTTCGCTTATGAATGAAAATTACTCCCTTTTGAGGGAACATCTCTCCTGAGAGACTGCCGTCTTATGACGGCGGTTTTTCTTTTTTTACTTGATATTAAATATTTTTATCAATTAATTTTAAGACACATATTTGTTAAAGAAAAGTTTTATATTTTCTGATAATCTCAACGTATTTTATTGACATAAAAGATTTATTATGATATAATGTATGCAACAGGTTTTTTCTGTATAATTTAATGAGGAGGCAAATTTGCGCCCTTGCCGTATGAGCGAATGGAGTTTTACGTAATGAGCGAATAGGCAAGCCACAAAAGGCGCAAATTTGACGACTTAAAATGAGGAGGATAATTTGCGCCTTGCACCGAGAATGAACGCAGCAAAGCGGAGTGAGTGAAGGTGCAAGCCTTAAAGCGCAAATTTGACGACTTAAAATAAGGAGGTTTAAAACATGAAAAAACTCACCCTCATGCGTCAGGCGGCTATACTGACGCTGGTCATGATTGTATCGTGGCTGCTCCCTCTCTTTGGCGGCACGGCAAGTATGACCGCATCGGCAATATCCACGGATTATCCCGCACAGCTTATGAATATTGCCACAAAGGACAACTCAAAGGTACTGACGGAAAACGGCACTTCTGACGGCTCGGCATTATCTGTCAAGGCTCTCGGAAACGACCTCTCACCCTCATGGCGTTTCGACCGGGTAGGCACGGATTCAAGAGGTACATTCTTCAAAATTATCAATGCTCAGTCGGGCAGACTTCTCACCCCTAAAAATTATAAGGTTTCCGCAGGCACGGACATTATAATTTACGGAAGTGAATCCGACAAAACTCAGCACTGGTATGTTGTACCCGTCAAGACAGACCACCTCGGAAACAATCTCTATTACAAGATTGTAAACTATTCCGATACTTCTCTTGCTCTCACTCAGGGAAATTCGGGAATGACGCTTGCAAGCTACACAGGCGCAGACAATCAGTTGTGGCTGTTAAATGCCGATGGTTTGCAGGGCTTTGCAGGCTACTGCAAAAACGACAACACGGGAAATATCAAGGCAGGCGACATAGGCGGTCTTTTCGGACAAATCGTTGAGGTTCAGACTTTTGATGACCTCAAAAAATATGCCGAATCAACAACACCCTACACTATTGTTGTTACAAAAAATATTTCTCTCAACAATTTCTCCACAGACGGAAAAGGTCAGAAGTATACCGCTCCCGGCAGAATACAGATTGCCTCAAACAAGACTATCATAGGCAGTTACAACGCACATACGCTGAATAATGTTGCATTTACTACCGAACAGTCAAA
>JAFYFU010000068.1 GCA_017543595.1 Ruminococcus sp.
GCGGCAAAGCAAACGATATCGCCTTTGCTGTTGTAAATCGGCATACATGAAGTTACCACCCAGCCGTATTCCTCTGTATTTGTGATAAATGCGGGAAATCCCATGTTAAGTTTATGAATATAAGGATAACAAACTTCTTCGACCATATCAAAACAGCCGGGTGTGACAAGTTCCTCATTATAAGCGGCATCTACGATATATACAGCAGTTTTTTCTTCGGGGCATATGCGGAGAGTGTATACGCAGTCAGCCTCACTAACGTCCTGAATTTCACGCAGACTGTTCTGAACTTCTATATATGTTTCGTCCTCCATAAGATGAAGATACTGTTCCGCATATGAATCAAATTCAGGGGTTTCCCATTCTGTATTGCAAACTTTGTTTTCTGCTTTGCTGTAAATTTCCATTACTTTATTTGTAATAATTTCTACTTTGTCGCCGTCAACAACAGCGGCAACTGTTGCCGCCATTGAATCTGACGTAATTATATATTCTTTCTCCATAATTTTACTGAAAACGATTGCACTTACGGAAATGCACGTTCCGTTCAGAATTACGGCGATTAAGATAATTAAAATAACAATTTTTCCTCCCAAAGAAAGTTTCATATTTTTTTACACTCCTTTGAGTTCTGTATCGAGTTTCTTTTCAAATTCTTCCAATGGCAGGGGTTTTGCAAAATAATATCCCTGAAACAGCTTACAGCCCATATCCGAAAGTATATGATACTGTTTTTCCGTCTCAACACCTTCTGTAAGGGAATCAATTCCCAGTTCTTCCGAAAGCCTTATAATATTTTTTACAATAGTCTGAGCTTTCTTTTCGTCTTTTGATTTACTTAAAAAGCGCATATCAATTTTAAGAACATCAACGGGCATATCTTTAAGCATATTAAGAGACGAATAACCGCTTCCGAAATCGTCCATTTCAACGACAAAGCCGTTTTCACGAAATTTTTCAAGAATCTGCATTTTGTCATCGGAATTTGTCATCATAACGGTTTCGGTTATTTCTATACGCAGTTTTACGGGGTTTACGTCATATCTTTCCGTCAGGGATTTTATATCGTGTATTACATCTGTGAAGTAGAAATCTTTCGGTGAAATATTTACCGAAATGAAAAGGTCGGGGTATTTGGTTTTCCAGCGGGCGAGAATTTCGCAGGCGCATTTCCACATATGCTTGTCAACCTCGACAATCATTCCGTTTTCTTCAAAAATCGGTATGAAAATTCCCGGAGACATAAAGCCCTGTTCGGGGTGAATCCACCTTGCAAGAGCTTCTGCGCCGACAATTTTTCCTGTCGGGTCTGCAATAGGCTGCAAATAGGGGCGTATCTGTCTTTGGGCGATTGCCTCCGTAAGCTGTGCGGAAATTTTCTGATTCCAGAGAATTTTTTCACGGATTTTGTCATCATAATAAGCAATGTGCATCTGATAGCCGTCAGGAATAGTTGCAAGCGCAAGGTGCGCCCTGTCAAACAAAACTGAAATATCGGTATTTTCGTCATTTATTTCGGCTGAAATGCGGTATGCTCCGAAATGAATAAGCGGGTGATATTTTATAGCACCGCTTTCAATAATAAACTGTGAAAGTTCGTCATTGAAATAGTCGGGGTCAAAATCTTCCGTAGGCATACAGATACCGAAATTATCACCGCCGAGCCTTCCGTAAATGCATCTTTCATTTGCGTTTGTGCGTATCCATTCGGCAATTCTTTGAAGTGCATAGTTTCCGAAATTATAGCCGAAAATATCGTTTACCACCTTGAAATCCTTTATATTTACGAATATCATCAGGCAGTCCGAAAGAAGTTTTTCTTCGAGGGTTTCACGTATTTTCTGATAGAGGTATTCTTTTGTATAAAGTCCCGTCAGTGTATCGTGGCGTGTTTCATAGCTTTCCTTTTTGAACTGTTGTTCCTGTTCGGTTATATCCTTTATGCGGAGATATAAGCCGTTGAGTTTTCCTTCCTCATCTTTTACATGATTTTCTTCAAGTATATAGGAACGCATATCATCTCCGCTGCCGACAGTGTGTTTTAACGTATTTTTTTCAAAATTTGCAAAATCTCCGAAAATATCTTTAAGTGTTGAAACAACGTCATCATAGTTGTTTCCGTTTATTTTTACAAGGGTGCGCCCCTGTTCATTTGCCCATATGCAGTTTCCCGTGGGGTCAAATACAAACATTGCGTCTGCGAGGTCAGAAACAATATTTGACAACATTCTGTCAAGCAGTCTCATTGAATGATAATAAAGTGCAAAATAGAAAATCAAAATTCCCGAAATTCCGAACCCGATTACAGAAGTGTCAATCGGTGTCCTTGAAATACTGTAAAAAGCCTGCCATATTCCCGCCATAATCATTGAAAGCAGGATTACAGAATATTTTTCCCTGTAAATTTTAGGCATTCTTACTGTCACCATTAAAAATATAAGCAGTATACAGGTGAAAATAGCATAGTCAACAATCCTGTGGAAAGTCTGACCGAAAAAAGGAACTAACTGATAATACGGCTGTCCGTCAATTTCTATTTCCTTTAAGCTAAATGTAAATCCAAGAAAAGGATTCAGGAGAATCTGAACAACATCAATTCCGAGTATTATATAAACAACATTGGGGATTTTCTGATTGTTGTTTGTGCCTTTGCAGTATTCCGCCGCAAATTTCACAAGTGCAAGCATAACAAAATCCATTCCTACGAAATAAATATAACTCCCGACAAGCGCAGGTTCTTTTGTCGGTGTGCTTATAATTATGAAACTTCCGAGCAGAGGCAGGATAAGTGCGGCTTCAAGCCAGCCGACGCTTTTTCCGAATTTTCTTTTTGAACGTAGTGCAGTTACAGTACATACACTGAGAACAACTATAAAAACAATATATATGTACGAGAACAGATGTCTGGTACTCATAATGATTCACCGCCTTATTTTAGTATATGCATATCAATTATGTGAATAAGCTACTCTTGTCGCATAGAGTGCGTAATTTCCCGCACTTGAAACTGTCATATCCACCGAGCTGTCAATCATTCCTGCGAGCAGTTCGGAATCACTTCCGAGTTCTCCCGAAGGGTGTATTTCAATGAGGATATCTCCGTTTGTCTGTTTTTCGACAGTTTCCTTAAAGCTGTCAAGGGCAATTCCTTTGGGGTCGTCCTGACCCGTTGAGTATCCGACTTTTAAAGTTATGGGATATTCTGCCGCAACTATAATCGGTTCTGTTGAATTTTTAACTTCTGAGGAAACAACAGTTTCGGTTTTGCTCTGACAGCCCGTCATAAGTATAAATATCGCAGAAATCAGGGGAAAATATTTTTTATTCATGATGTTCCCTCCTTTTTATAGAGTGCATACATATTTTTTCCGTTTTCTTTCACTTCATAGAGTGCGCTGTTCGTCAACGTCAACAATACTTTCGAGTATTTGCAAAGGCTTTCCGTTTTCGTCACGTATGGCAGTAATATTCAGGCGATACCAGTAATATGTATTGTTTACAAGGCGGAAACGTTCGTTTATATCCGCAATCCTGTCGGTATTTCTTATAAGTGAGAGAATATGCAGGAGAATTATAAGAAACAGTACAATTACCACGCTGATTATTATTCCTACATAGACGGTTATCACGGCAAGCACAAGAACTTCATCGCCGTCCTCGTCAATTACTGTTGATTCAGAAATTGCGTGTTTTCCCTGCATAGCTTCCTTTAAGATTATAACATATTTTTTCATTTTTTGCAAGAGAAATTATATAAAATATCAAAAAAATTTTTAATTCATAATTCATAATCAGTTAATTGATAGTTTTATTATACATGACAAAAAAATGCCCCTGCCTGTGCAGGAGCATTTTTTGAATAAATCCAAGATATTTTACTGTCCTTCATGGAAGAAGTAGGGAAGTGCATCATATATATAATGCCTTACAGCACCCCACCAGTGAGTTCTTCCGGGTGCAACCATAAAGTAGAAGTTACCCTTTGAGAAGTCGGAAGTATATGTGAAATACTTTGTACGTGTTTTGAGGTCTTCCATTTCGGGCTTCATATTGGGATAAGCGAGGTCACCGTCACCTGTTGCCGCAAAGATGAAATAATCTCTCTGAGTGAATCCGAGACTGTCTATTTCTTTTGTGAGAGTGTCCATACCCTCCCAGTTATTGCCCGAAAGCGGCATGAAATATCCGACAATATCCATATCGTGGTCTGCGGTACACCATGTTGAAAGTGCGCCCATTGAGAATCCGCCGTATGCACGGTGCATTCTTGATGCCCTTATATCAGCCTCAGAAGTTGAGTTTGCATATGTTGAATACTTGCCCTCAACGAACGGGATAACACTTTCACGGAGTTCCTGATAGAAGTTAGCTGCTTCACTGCCCTGACCGTTGAATGTGGGAGTTACAACTATAAGCGGTTCAAGTTCGCCTTTCATAATCATGTGGTCAAGTATGCGGTTGAGTTTAACATCATCGCTGAAAATAGTATTTTCGTTTTCGCTGCCGCCGTGCATGAGATAGAAGATATTGTATTTCTTTGACGGGTCATAATTGTAAGGAGTGTATACGTTAAGGCTTTTAGTGCCTCTTATTCCGTTGTAGGTTTCCTTTGTAACTTTTCCTGCCTGCGAGCAGACTTCAAGGTATTCTGCGGGAGCATCTTGCACCTGAATTTCGGGATTATAGTTGAATTTTGCAACTTCTGGTTCGGGAGGGGTATTGTCGGGGAACTCTTTGATTTTTCCGAGTATGAAATCCTGAATGAGTTCAGCGTCACTTAATTCAAATACACCGCTGTTATCGACATCTGCGGCACTTTCAAACATAGCGTTCGTGAAACCGCCGTCAAGACCCTTGCGGGCTTCGATAAGGTCAAAAACATCTATACAGCCGTCACAGTTTATATCGCCCTTTGCGAGTTCGGAGGCTTTGGGAGCGGCTTCAATTTTCGAGCCTGCCTCTGCACCTATGGCATCATCAACATAGAAACTTGTCTTTGAATTGTCTGTTTCAACATAGAAGTGATAATTTGAAGAATTTTCGGGGAGTTTGTAATTTGTATTTGAAAGGCTTAACCATTTGCCCTTGCTTATTGTGCCTTTTGCGATTTTGTCATAATTGACAACACCATCGGCATCATCATATTGGAGAGTGAGATAGAAAAGTTCATAATCGGAATTTCCCTCATCATACATAACGTTTACGCTGAAACTGTATTCCTGTCCTGCCTTGAAAGTTTTTGAATTGAGAGTATATGTTGCACCGTTCCATGCGGCTTCTCTGCCTGAACAGTAAAGCGAACTGCTTCCGTTATATTTGGCTTTGGAGGATTTTTCAACCTTTGCCGAACCTCTGCCCTCCCATTTTTCAGTGCCGTTTTCAAATGTATGGTAGAAATAATGACCGTTTTCGTCAGGTACGGAAGTATTTGCCGTACTGCCGAGTTTCTTGCTGCCGTCAGCACCGTTCCATGACTGGCGGTCATATTCAAAGAAATCAATATCCGCATAACCGCCCTTGTTCTTTGTGGGATAGCTGTAAATTGCACTGCGGTAGCCCGTAAAGAGTTTGAGGTCATAGGTCATGCTGAGTTCTTCACCGAGTTTAGTCCAGCTTGAACCGTCATACGAATAGTAGAAATTAGCCTTGTCGATATTGTTTGAAGAACTTCCGTCAGAACCCACAGTGGCAAATTTGAAATCAACTTTGAGATAAACCTCATCGCCCTGCAAATTCTGTTCGGCGATTATCTTGTTTGAAGTAGTATCAATGCTGTCACCACCGTTTTTTGCCATGTAGATTTTTTTACTTCCGTCATCAGCAACATAAACGCCGATATTTCCGAAATTGAGCTGGAAAGCCGAAAGTCCCGCATAATCACCGACTTTCATGCCTTTTGTGTCGAGTTTTATATAGCTGCTGCACGCAGGACCTTCTGTACGCATAGTGAGGGTATTTTTTGCGTTGAGGATATGTGAAGCCATATTGTTATTGTGCAGTCTGAGCCAGCCGTCACGTTCCGTAACAGACCATGAATTATTGTCGGGATTGTGATTCCACTGCCATTCAAGGGCGAGTTCGTCATCTGAGTAGTCAAAGCTGTCATCGCCTGCGAGGTCAGTGCCGTCACCGCTGATATTCAAAGTAAGGGGAGCTTTTCCGTTCACGCCCATTATGGGCCAGTTATCCTGCCATGTCACGGGAACAAGAACAGGAATACGCCCTACTGCGCCGTGGTCCTGGAAAAGAAGTCCGTACCAGTCGCCGTTAGGAGTCTGGACTATGCCGCCCTGAGCAACACCGCTGTTGTATGAACCCAAGCCCGAATCAAGAACTGTCTTGCTTTCATAATTTCCAAGCAGGTCTTTACTTCTGTAACAGATTTCCACACGACCCGTACCGCTCGGCCATGCAATAATGAATATGTAGTAGTAATCGCCTATTTTCTGAATATGTGAGCCTTCGCCCGCAACATATCCCGTGATGTTGGTTTTGAACAGTGTCTTGTCAACGCCGCCCTGCTTGAAACCTGTCATATCGGAATTAAATTCCTTGATTTTTATTTCTCCGCCGCCGTAGACAAGATAATTTCTTCCGTCATCATCAAAGAGGATAGAAGCATCGTGGTACATACCATTAAGTTCAACCTTTGACCATTCACCGTTTTCAATGTCATCGGTTGAATAGATGTATGACTTACCTGTGCCGTAACTGCCGAAGAAAACGTAGAATTTGCCGTTTTTCTCGTTATATCTCAGGCTTGCAGCCCACTGACCGTGAGCGTAGTCGTGCTTGCCGTTTGTGAGATTCTGAACATCACCGTCAGCAAGGCGGTCATAGACATAACCGCATATTTCCCATGACACAAGGTCATTTGATTTCATAATGGGCGCACCGGGGCTGAAAAACATTGTGGTGCTTACCATATAATATGTGTCGCCAACACGGATAACATCGCTGTCGGGAACGTCCGACCATATCACGGGGTTGCCTGTTTTTGAAGCGGCAGAAGCCTGCAACATCGGAGTACCTCCGTTCGCCTGCGGAAGTACGGAAACAATGCTCATAGCTGTAACTGCCGAGAGAGCTGCACATGAAACAAAACGCTTTAACGTATTCATATAAAAAACCTCCTTACAAATATTAAAATTCTATTAATATAATTTTACAATTTTTTGTATGGAGATTTCAACCTAAAAAATGAAGAAAAGGTGTACAATTTGAAGATTTACAGTGTGTTTTTTGCACAAATGCATATTTTTGTTGGCAAAATTTAAACAATATGCTTACCGAAACCGCAATACACTGGTCATTTTTTGCGATTGGTATTTTGATTGTATAAAATTTTAACCGAAAACAGCGTATAATTTAAGGTAAAAATAATGTGATAAACTTCAAGATTTTACCATTTTTTATCTGCTTTTAAAATAAAAATCAAAATCCGCCGAGAATTTCATTTATGCGGTCTGCCTCGGATTTCAGTTCACGGCATTTTTCCTTGTTTCCGATTGCAAGATATATGTCAAGCAGAATATTCAGCAGTTCCGCCTGTTTTTTTATATATGGGAACATATCAGTATGCCGTCTGCAAATTTCCAGAGCGTTTTCTGTTTTTTCAGCCGCCGAACGCAAATCATTATGATAATAATAACAATTTGCCGCAGGTATGTGAATAATGTCAATAATTTCCAAATCCGTTGGAAATATTTTTTCTGCGATTTTTTCAGCCCGCCCCGTAAAAGATTTTGTTTTCTTTATATCGGGCTTGACAAGAGTATAATACCAAGCCGACACCATGCAGTAATAACAGCGATTTTCGCTTATTTCAGGCTCATTCTGTTCTATAAGCCTTTGCGCTTTTTTAAGAATTTCAGCGGCTTTGTTCCGAAATTCGGGAATACTTCTGATTAAAACACTTGCCATTGACAGATAATATTGTATTAAATATTTTACTTTTCTGTTGTCGGAGGCTTTTTTCATTTCCGATATTGCCATATTCATAGAGCGTATCAGTTTTTCAAGAAGTTCGGATTCGTTTTTGTTTTCGGGATAATATGCACCGTTCAAAGCCGTATCGTAATAACAACCGAGCATATCATAATACATGGCTGTTGTGATATGCCGTGGGTGCTGATTTCTGAAAATGCCTGCCTCACGCAGAATCTCTCTGATTTGAAATTTGTCGGACATACCGACATAAATATCCGTAATTTTTTTATGGTATTCCATGACTGAAACATCATCAACAGACCACAGCCAACTGCGGACAGTTTCCGCTATGACGGGGTGAACGTGTACTCTTTTATCGCAATACAGCCAGCCCTCCGCAGAAAGACTGTTAATTGTCTCCGCCTGAATATCGGGGAAAAATTTATTTATAAGGCTGATTTCAAGACCCCTGACATTAAAAAGGGAGAAAATTTTCAGTGCAGTTTTTGAAGTATCGTTAATTTTTGCGGAGCTGAACAAAGACGAAATAACAGCCGAAAGAGTACCATAAATTTCTTCTCCGTCCTTGTAGTTGCCGATTTTTTCGCCTGAAAAGCGTGAAAAACCGTTTTTTCGGATAAGCCTGAGAGCCGTATGAACATTTAAATTTCCTGCTGAAATCTGACGGGCGATAAGTTCAAGTACAAGGGTATGCCCCTGAATAAGCGTTATAATTTCCTCAAAGCAGGATTTTTCGTCTTTTGTGAGCTGTCTTTCAAGATTAACGGAAACAAGCCTGAAAAGTTCGGAAGTATCCGATATTGCTGTAATTTCCATGAACGGAAAGCTGTTTTTCGGGGGCTGATTCCTTGTGGCGATAATAATATCATATCCGCAGTCAATAATTCTGCTGAGAGATTTGTTTATTTTTCCGCTGAAATTGTCGAGTACGAAAAGAACACGCCTTTCACCGCAGATTCGCCTGAAAGCCTTGAATTTCCTGAAAAAATAATCCTCGGTTGTTTCTCCGTCCTGCTGTGATACAGTGCTTATCTGCAACTGCATATCATCGCAGAAAGTATGCCTTATATCGCCGTCAAATTCAAGATAAACAATTATATCATAATCTGCTTTGAATCTTGAAATATAATTTTTTATAAGCGTTGATTTTCCTATACCGCCTATGCTCGTTACATAAAGAACGGGATTATTTTTCAGGTTCTCGGAAATTGATTTAAGTTCGGAATCTCTGCCGACAAAATCGGGCGATACGGACGGAAATACAGGAATAATATAATCTTTCCGATTAAGTTCAGCCACAATTTTTTCAAGAAGTTCCGTTACATTGTCAGTGTCTTTGAAACGGTTGACAGGGGAGGAACGTATGGTATTTCTGAAAAGCTTTGTGAAAAGTGCCTGAATATCGGGGCGTTCCGTATATTTTTGATATGTTTTTTTACATTCCTCAAAGGGATATTCCGAAAATCCACGGTGTTCGCTTTCTTTTGAATGTCTGCCGAAAAGAAGATAAAAAACTATTTCTCCGAGCGTGTAAATATCCGCAGTAAAGCCGATTTTTCGAGTAAAACATGGATTAAGCTGTTCGGGTGCAGCCCATTTTCTTGTATATGAAAAAAATATATTTGTGCTGTTGTTCATTTCACGCACGCTGTCAAAGTCAATAAATTCAACAAGTTGGGATATTGTATCATCTGGCGAATTTTGCAGGATAAAAATATTTTCGGGTTTCAGGTCAAGACAGAGATAACCCGATTTGTGGTAATATCCCACGTTTTTTGCCGTTGTCAGGCAAATCGCCATATATTGCGGCAAAGTGAGATTATCAAGTTTGTCGAGCGTAGTGCCGTTGTAGCAGGCAACATCAATATATGCCGTGCCGTTTGTTTCAAAAATACGGCTTACAGGCGGAGTCTGATTGTTAAGGGCAGAAATCTGCCTTATATTGTTCTGTGTTTTTCCAGATGCGATAAATCGGATTTTTCCCGTTTCAAAATCATTATTGTTATGCGGAGCGTATTCTTTAAGTATACATTTCGAGGAAAGTCCGCTGTATGTACATTCTGCGAGATATGCGACTGTATTTGAGCCTCTGCCGAGAATTTCAAGTATTTTGTACTGTCTGTCCTCAAATGATAATATATCGCCGTTTTTCAATATCACCGCCCCCTTTCACATATATTATACACCTGTCTGAAATTAATTATAAAAATCAATTCCGACCGCTGCTTATAATGCAGTACATCATGTCGATAGGGTCATCGGAATTTGCACAGTAAAGGAGCAGGCAGTCAAACGGGTGACAGACATAAATCTGCGAAAATCCGCAGGAAACAAGCACGCTGTTAAGCTCATCACGAAAATCCATAAGATTGCAGGCGATAACATCTCTGTCACAATTATCGGCATAATAGTAAAAATTATGTAATTTAAGGAGCATGAGAGTTTTTCTCAGTAGTTCATATGAAACTTCATCGTCATTCAGAATTTTTCCGAGGGTTACGTCATTGGGGATTGATTCTGTAAAGCGTTTCGGGAGACTGCTGTTTTTTGTTTTCTTGTCACTTTGCTGGTATTTATAGCCTATAATCGCCTGTATTGTGAGGCTTCCGAGTCTGTCGGGCGTTATATTTGTATTATATTTAACAATAATATCATGAACAATTTCGATTTCTTCACGGATAATTTTCCTTGCAAGCTGAAATTGCTGTTCATTGTTATAACAATGTTCCGAAAGATAATTAAGAAATTTTTCATCATCATCTGTACTGCATATCGCATACATAATCTGGGAAGTTGAAGTGTGTGCGGTTTCCTGTTCAGTAAAGTCCTTTGATTTTTCAAGGAGTTCTTTTACCGCAGGATAGGGCTTTTTATGATATAAAGCATACATAAACACCGCATCTGTTTTGTTTTTGACGTTGAAAGGAATCGTTAAATAATTTTTCTGAAAGAAAGTTACAGTCTGTCGGAAATCCATTTCAAGGGCATAGCAAAGCTCATAATGATTTTGTCTGTCTTTGTTTGTGCTTGGTGTTGTGCCTTTTATCCATTCCTGAACCGTTCGAGGGCATGAAAAGCCTAAAATTTCTTTATACCGCCTTTTAATTTCTTTAAGCATAATTTCCCTGTCATCAGCGGTGCAGGGTGTTCCGAGTTCGGTAAGTCTTGCGGATATGCCGTCAAGGAATACAGGGCGTGAGTCAACTGCTATCGCATAGTTAATACCGTTTATGATATCCTCCGCACTTTCGGAATTGCTTGGAGTTCCGAAACAGATTTTGTCATAAAGATATTCCGTATATTCATTATGGACGAGTTCCGTATAATTATTTTCCATAAAATTTCTCCTTCTGTAAAAATACTTTATATTATTATAGCATAATTACGAATATTTTTCAATGCTTAAACAGTAAGTCAAAAATACCGAACTCTTTAAATTTGCAGGCATATCTGCTTATGCATTTATACTGATATTGTTTATATTTTTGCAAAATATGTGATATTATTTGTTGAAAAAGCAGAAAATAACAATTCAGCCGTTAATATTATTGACATTTCGGTATTTCAGTGATATAATTACAGCGTTAAGTATTTGGACGACGGTGTTCCTTTTTATAGGGGCACCGTCTTTTTATTTGGAGGTATGTAAAATGTGTTCAATAATGGGCTGGTGCGAAAAGCACTACGACAGGTCTCTGTTTGATCAGGGCTTTGCCGCCACCGTTTCAAGAGGTCCCGATTCTTCTCAGGTGGTGGATCTGGGTGAGGGTCTGCTGGGCTTTCACAGACTTGCTATCATGGGTCTGCATCCCGAGGGTATGCAGCCTTTCGAGCTGGAAGGCAGCTATGCCGTGTGCAACGGCGAGCTCTAC
>JAFYFU010000069.1 GCA_017543595.1 Ruminococcus sp.
GAATATTCCTGCCTTTGGCGGTTCATGTCGGTTTCAGGGGAGAAAAACTCATAGCGATTCTTGTAATGCTCGGAAGTACGACAACGGGGAGTTGTTTTGTAATGGCAAAAAATTTCGGTCACAAGGGAACAATTACGGCATTTTCGGTAATGCTTACAACGCTTTTAAGTTCTGTGACGCTTACCGTATGGCTGTTTATACTTAAAACAGTTAATTATATATAAGGCTTTCAACAGACTGTTAGTTTAGCTGTTGAAAACTTGTTTTCCGAAAAAGTTTTCAACAAAGCTTATATATAAAACTTTACAAAAATGGAGGATAAAAATGAGTTCTGAATTTATACTTACTATCATTATAACGGTAGCAACAGTTGCAGTTTTCATTTACATCATTTCAAAGATGAAAAAAGAAATTCAAAAAGTAAAAGAAAAGTCAAACAGTGAAATTTCAAATTTGGAGTTGAAATTTGAAAAAGAAAAAGAAAGGTTGATTGATGATTATAAGGAGAAAACGGCAATTAAATTAGAGGAAAAACAAAGGCAATTTGATGATGAAAAAAAGGAGATATTCGTTCAAAATGCCGCAGAAATAGCGTCTATACGAAAAGAATGTGCGGAACAAATATGTATCATGAAAGAATCTATTGAAAGCCGTAAAGAAATATTATCCAATATGAGTGAAAAGCAATTGCTTGTTGATGCTATGATTGCTCTTGAAAATTATAGTAGCAGATTTGAGCGACTTGAAAATATTCTTGATTATCATAAAGTAAATGAACAAATAGAAACGATGTCTGAAGATATAAGAAAGCAGATTAATGAATATGTTAGATTAGTTTCAAATAAAACTGATAGCATGAATGAAAAATTTATGCAATGTAGTAGTGAAATAAACAAACAAATTGACAAATCATACAACTCAGTTTCAGAAAAAATAAACAGTTCAGGTGTATCAACAATAAGTGAGATAGACAAAATAGAAAAATCAATATTAGGAGAGATAAATAATTCATCAAAAAAGATTTCAAACAATGTAGAAGAAAAATCAGATGACATATTTAACAAAATAGATTCTTTTTCTCGTTCAATTGAAAATGAAGTTATAACGATGAATCAGTCTATTTCAGCTAAGTTAGGCGATACCGATGTATTCAGAAAAATTGAATGTATAAATGAGAGCGTTTCAGAAATAAAAACAACTGTGACTGATAAAAGTGATTATAAATCATTAATATCAATGGTAGAAAGAGCATATGATGAGGCAAGCAGTGCAAGTTATTATGCAAAAGAAGCAGAAGAAGCTGCAAATAATGCTAAAAATGCCGCTGAAAGTGCGGAAAATGCTGCAAATGATGCCAAAAGTATCGCAGAAAATGCAGAAAGTGCAGCTAATTATGCCCGAAGTGCCGCAGAAAATGCAGAGAGTGCAGCTAATTATGCCCAAAGTGCTGCCGAAAATGCAGAAAGTGCGGCAAACGATGCTAAAAGTGTTGCGGAAAGTCATACATATTAAATTCAGAAAAATAGTTTTTGTTTTTTTTTCAAACATCTTGCAATTTCGACAGATTTGTGTTATGATATATAATTAAGAAGTTGTGCGTATGTGCATGACAAATAATTTAACGTAAATTTATTTTACGGGTTGGGAGAATATTATGCCAAAAAAACAGGACATCAATAAAATCATGATAATCGGTTCGGGACCAATAATCATAGGTCAGGCTTGTGAGTTTGACTATTCGGGTACACAGGCTTGCAAGGCTCTCAGGAAGCTCGGCTATGAGATAGTTCTTGTAAACTCTAACCCCGCAACAATAATGACAGACCCCGATGTTGCGGATATTACCTATATTGAACCCCTTAATCTTGCAAGGCTTACACAGATAATCGAAAAAGAGCGTCCCGATGCACTTCTGCCCAATCTTGGCGGACAGTCGGGTCTTAATCTCTGTTCGGAACTTGACAAGGCAGGTGTCCTCAAAAAATATAATGTTCAGGTCATAGGCGTTCAGGTTGATGCAATCGAACGTGGCGAGGACAGAATAGAATTTAAAAATGCCATGAGTGAACTCGGAATAGGTATGCCGAAAAGTCAGGTTGCATATTCCGTTGACGAGGCTGTAAAAATCGCAGAACAGCTCAAATATCCCGTTGTACTCCGTCCCGCATATACTATGGGCGGCGCAGGCGGCGGAATGGTTTACAATGTTGACGAATTAAAAGTAGTCTGTGCAAGGGGCTTGCAGGCTTCACTTGTAGGACAGGTTCTTGTTGAGGAATGTATTTTCGGCTGGGAAGAACTCGAACTCGAAGTAGTAAGAGATGCGGCAAACAATAAAATTACAGTATGTTTCATTGAGAACATTGACCCCATAGGCGTTCACACGGGAGATTCTTTCTGTTCAGCACCTATGCTTACAATTCCCGAAGATGTTCAGAAAGAACTTCAAGAAATGTCATACAGAATAATTGAATCCATTCAGGTAATAGGCGGCTGTAACTGTCAGTTTGCCCGTGACCCCGAAACGGGAAGAATCGTTGTTATTGAGATAAACCCCAGAACTTCACGTTCTTCCGCACTTGCATCAAAGGCAACAGGTTTCCCGATAGCACTTGTATCTGCAATGCTTGCCTGCGGACTTACCCTTGACGAGATACCCTGCGGAAAATACGGAACTCTTGACAAGTACGTTCCCGATGGCGATTATATAGTTATAAAATTTGCCCGCTGGGCATTTGAGAAATTCAAGGGCGCAGAGGATAAGCTCGGCACTCAGATGAGAGCAGTCGGTGAAGTAATGAGCATAGGCAAGACCTATAAAGAAGCTTTCCAGAAAGCTATAAGAAGTCTCGAAACAGGCAGATACGGTCTTGGATTCGCTAAGAATTTCAACAGCATGACCAAAGAAGAATTATTAAATAATTTAAGATTCCCCACAAGCGAAAGACAGTTCATAATCTATGAGGCACTCCGCAAGGGCGCAACAATTGAGGAAATCTACAATCTCACAAAGATAAAGCACTATTTCCTCGAACAGATGCTTGAACTCGTTCAGGAAGAAGAAAAACTCCTCGCAAACAAGGGTGCTGTTCCCGATAAGGATACTCTTAAACAGGCTAAACTTGACGGTTTCAGCGACAGATATTTAAGTTCTCTCCTTGAAGTTACAGAGGAAGAAATCAGAAACGCAAGAATAGGATTCAACATAAAGGAAGCTTGGGAGGGCGTTCATGTAAGCGGTACTGAAAATGCGGCTTATTACTACTCAACATATCATCTTGATGAGGACAAGAGTACAGCAAGCGACAGACCGAAAATCATGATTCTCGGCGGAGGTCCTAACAGAATCGGTCAGGGCATTGAGTTTGACTACTGCTGTGTTCATGCTGCACTTGCCCTTAAAAAGCTCGGTTTTGAGTCAATAATAGTAAACTGCAACCCCGAAACAGTTTCAACGGACTATGACACTTCCGACAAGCTTTATTTTGAACCTCTTACACTTGAAGATGTTCTCTCTATTCATGAAAAGGAAAAGCCTGTTGGAGTTATTGCACAGTTCGGCGGACAGACACCCCTCAATCTTGCAAACGATTTGAAGAAATACGGTGTAAATATTCTCGGTACAACTCCCGAAACCATTGACCTTGCGGAAGACCGTGACCATTTCCGTGCAATGATGGATAAACTCGGAATACCCATGCCCGAAGCAGGTATGGCTGTAAATGCCGATGAAGCCATAGAAATTGCAAACAAAATCGGTTATCCCGTTATGGTTCGCCCGTCATACGTTCTCGGCGGTCGTGGAATGGAAATAGTTCATGATGATGAAATGATGAGAGTTTACATGAATGCGGCTGTTGGTGTAACTCCCGACAGACCTATTCTCATAGACCGTTTCCTGAATCACGCAACAGAATGTGAGGCTGACGCTATTTCGGACGGCACACACTGCTTTGTACCCGCAGTTATGGAGCATATTGAGCTTGCGGGCGTACATTCGGGAGATTCTGCCTGCATACTCCCTGCAAAGAATCTCACTCCCAAGCAGATTGAGACAATCAAGGACTACACAAGAAGAATCGCTGTTGAAATGAATGTATGCGGACTTATGAATATGCAGTATGCAATTGAGGGCGATACAGTATATGTTCTCGAAGCTAATCCCCGTGCATCAAGAACTGTTCCGCTTGTTTCAAAGGTATGCAGTATCAACATGGTTAAAATCGCAACGGAGATAATAACTTCTTCAATTACAGGCAACCCGTCACCCGTTCCCGAACTCAAAGACCGTGAAATAAATCACTACGGTGTCAAAGAGGCTGTATTCCCGTTCAATATGTTCCCCGAAGTTGACCCCGTTCTCGGACCTGAAATGCGTTCGACAGGCGAAGTTCTTGGTATATCAAAATCATTCGGAGAGGCTTATTACAAGGCTCAGGAGGCTACACAGACAAGACTTCCCGAAGAAGGAACAGTCCTCCTCAGCGTATGCGACAGAGACAAGCCCGAACTCCTTGAAATTGCCGCTGCCTTCAATGAACTCGGATTTAATATCCTTGCAACGGGCAAGAGCTTTGAGATGATAAAAGATGCAGGTATACCTTGCAGGAGAATTTTCAAGATTTACGAGGGCAGACCCAATATCGCCGATGAAATCGCAAACGGCGAAATTCAGCTTATCATAAACACTCCCGCAGGCAAGACAAGTATCTATGACGACAGCTATATCAGAAAGGCTGCAATAAAGCACCGTGTACCCTATATTACTACAATGGCTGCCGCAAAGGCAAGCGCAGAGGGTATAAAGGCTGTAAAGAAAAACTCTCATCTTGAAGTAAAATCCTTACAGGCACATCACGCAGATATAAAATAAATTTACAGGAACTCCCGATTATTCGGGGGTTCTTTTTTTTATGCCGTTTTTTGTAACCGATTTGTAATTAATAAGAGTAGATAATTGTTTATCATATACAGACGGTAATTATATTATTCAGACAAAATATCCAAAAAAAATTACGTTTGATAGTCAAAATGCTGTTTTTTTCTTTAAGGTAATTATTTAATATTAAAAAGGTTGACAAGCAGCACTTAAACATAGTATAATATATAATGTATAATATTATATTGTTATACTCTCAAATATAATATTGCGGTGCAATATGAAAATTTTTAAGAAAAGGAGGAAAATTGCATGAATGTAAGAAACAAGACGTTTGTCAAGCGGTTTTTAGGCATTATGACGGCTTTTTTCATGGTGTTCACATCTGTTCCCATGAAAGAACTTGTTGTACCCGAAATTGAAGATGTCATGGAAACTCAGGCAAAGGATATCTGGAATCCGTGGAGTTCATGGAATCCCTGGGGTAATTTCGGCGGATTCGGTTTCCCTATGCCCAACGTTCTGACCAATGCAACAGTTGTTTTCAAGGACAACGGCGGACAGGTCATAGACAGCATTGAATCGGGCGAAGCGTTCAAAATGGTGCTGACAATAAGTGCCAACAACTCAACCATGAACGGCATTAATACTTATCGCCTCGAAGTCCCCGAAAGCATACTGCTGACCAATTTCCGTGGCAACGGTTTCGTTGACGGTGTTAAATACAACGGATATACCCTGCATTACAATGCCTCAACAGGCGAAAGATATGTAGAGTTTTCCATAAAGAACGGCGCAACCGAAACTATTCAGCTCAGCGGAAAATTCGCAAACGGTATAACCGAAAACGGCACAAAAGCCACTGTTAAAGTAGTTGACCCGCTTACAAACAAGTCAAATTCAAGTACAATCAAAGCAATATCCAAGTCGGACTGGACAGACAACAAAACCACTTCCGAGACACTTATAGAAACCAAAGACTTTGAGGGCAGAACCATAAGTTTTGACCTCTCCGCATCGCCTGCGGGCGGTTCGGGTTCAACCGGTGTATACTGGGCTGACCATATAGCATTTACAGATACGATTCAGCTCCCCGAAGGTCTTACCTTCAAAAGTGCGGAAGCCGTTAAAAATGCCGTTTCAATAAGTGGAGTGAGCATAGAAAGCGTTGAACTCAGCGGAAATAATACGGCTGTTGTGAAATGGACTGTCCAGAATACAAATAAACAGGACGGTGTTCCCGTTGCAGAAATGGGAGATTTCGGTGCAGAGGCAAAGCTTGCCCTCAACTGCATAGAGGCAGGCGAAAGCTTTGAATCAGGTTCAATAAAGAATACCCTCGGTGCGGAAGTTTTCGGTTACAAGAGCAATACAGGAACAACTCTTACAGACAAGAGCGCATCTGTTCCCGTAAAGGCATCTGTTGCTGACGTATCGGATTTGAAAAAGGAATTTGTTTCCGTTGATACGGGCAAAAGCTATGCCATGAGCGGCGATACTGTAACTTTCCGCATAACAAACACAAATACCGGCGGAAAAGCAGTTTCAGACTTTACAATAACCGAAATACCTGACGCTTCCCTCGAATTCGGCGAATTTAAGGATAACGGAAGTACCGCAAAAATAGCTTTTGACGGAAATTCCATAAAGGCAGCAAAATTCGGAGCAGGCGAAAAAATTGACGTTTTGGTTACATACAAAATCAAAAACGGAACTGAGGCGGGAAATATTCCCAATACAGTAAAAAATAGCAAGGATTTCTCCTCAACCGCTTATGTCCCCGTAAAGGAAACAAAGACAGATTTCAGCATAGCTAAAAATGCTGACACATCAGTCATAACAAGCGGTACGGAAAAAGACGTAAATTACCGAATAATCATAAGCAATACAGGTACTACGACACTTTCGGGACTTAAACTCACTGATATGCTTGACGGAAATGTTAAAAGTGCAAACATAAAGAGCATTACAGTTTCGGACGGCACTCCCGTAAGTGATACAGACCTTTCGAACGGTCTTGACGAAGTTACTCTCAAAGACCTCGAACCCGAACAGAGCGTTACTGTTGACATGACGGTTTCATTGACCGCAGAAGGCGATGACGATGAAATTATCAAAAATACCGCAACAGTAACAAACGGCGAAATTTCAAAAGAAGCAAACGCCGATATCAAAATCCATGTAGGAAAACCCGAAATAATCGCAAGCAAAAACGGCAGTGTTGTCGTTACCGACAGTGAAAACAATACTTCCGTAAAATCGTTCTATCAGAACGGTTCACTCAACACACAGGATATCGTCTACACAATCACAGTGGCAAACAACGGCGATGCAGCAGCAAAAAATGTCGTTGTATCAGACGATGATATTAATACGATTTCAACCAAGACAGGCAAAGAGCCTGTTGTCACACTTGACGGCAATGCAATTTCCCTGCCTTATACTTTCTCAGAAATAGCTCCCCACGAAAGCAAGAACATAAAAATTACTTTCAGCGGAGTAGATGCGGAACTCGTTCCCACTGAGGAGAACGGTACTGACCTTGAAAATATCGCAAAGGTTGAGTACAATAACGGAAAAGAGGACATCAAAAAAGATGTTCCCGACACAATCGAAGTAAAGCCTGCACAGGCAATAGTCGGAATATATAAATTCGCAGAGCGTTCAAGCTATACATCAGATGATTACGGCAAAAACAAAATGTGGTATCATGTCAAGGTAAGCAATACAGGTACTCTCGAATCAGAAGAAATAACTGTTGACGATAAATTGCCCAAATGGCTTACAGATGCCACATACCGTATAAAGAGCGATGACGGAAGCGAAACCGAACAAAAACCGTGGACAGGTTCGCTCAACATAGGAAAACTTGCACCGAATACCTCCTGCGAAATTGAGATTTACGGTGTAATGAAACCAGATACAACAGGTGAACTTGTAAATACCGCATCACTGGAATATGACGGAGAAAAAAAGGAATCATCTGTAACCATTACAGAAACAAAACTTGATGTAGGTACTTTTGAAAAGATAGCCGAAGTAATCAGTGACGGCAACGCAAGCAATTATCTTGATGTAAACGGCGGAACTATCATATACAGGCTTGTATATACAGGAAAGAACTATGTACTCAGCGGTGGCAACAAAATTCCGTTTGATATAACTTTCACAGATTCTCTCCCGAACATCAAGAATACAGACGGCGGATATACCTTTAATGTTAAATCTTTGAAGGTTGTAGTTGACGACAAGGAAGCAATATCTGTACCGTCAAGCAGTTACCAGATTGATGACGATAATGTTTTAACTTATGTATGGGGTAAGAACACAAGCCCCGACAGCTATATCTGCGACAGTCAAGTAGTTGTTGAAATTGAATGTAAAGTTGACAGTTTCAAGAACACAGACGACAGCAGCATTTCCGAAGTTGAAAACAACGCATCAATGAAAATCGCAGATGCTCCCAAGCAGGAATCCAAAGTTACTACTCCCGTAGTTGACAAAAATGCGATGAAAGTCGATAAGTTCGCAAAGCAGGAGGGTTCTCTCACAGAAGTTCCCGACAAGCTTGACGGCGGAATTATTGACGAAGAAACAGGTCTTGTAAGTTACGGAAAAGATATAACTTACTATGTGACAATTACAAACAATTCAGAAAAGCCCATGTATAAACTCAATGTTTATGACGAATATGACGGCTTTATGAAAACTTACAAGGATATGAACTGGACTGTTGCGGGCGTAAGCGGAAAATCCGTTATCAGTACAGGCGACAAATTCACAGCCGAATGTACATTCGGCAGTCAGGACGGCAACACAAGCGGAACTTCCGACAATTCCACTCAGGAAACAGCCAAGGATTATTCAGCCGAACTTAAAATGTTCACGGCAGGCGGTTCAAACTGGGGAAATGCCGAGCATACGGACGGCACGAACGCATTCTCGCTTGAAATTGCATCAAAGGACGAAACCCCCGTACTGGACGCAGGCGGTTCGGTTACTTTTGTATACAGACTGACAACAAACGACAGACCTTTTTACGGCGGAACAAACCAAGAGTTCAACAAGGGTACAAATACAGTTTGGACAAATTATTCGGGCAGTATTGAAAATCTCAAAGACAATACACCCTTTACCGATGAGATAAATTACGAGGGTTCTGCACCTTCACTCTTTAAATCAATAAGCGGTGAAAAATTGGAACTCACTTTCCCGTCAAACGGACAGAATGTAACGGGGCTTTCAAGAAATCAGAAAGTTTCGGGCGGTTCAATAGCAGATGCAAGCATTGAACAGCTTACATCACAGGAATATTCGTATTCTCTCGCACTTCTCAATGAATCAGCGGCTTCTCACGGCTATTCGGGCGAAAATACCGTAATAGTAATTGAAGATGCAGTTCCGGAAGGTATGCAGCTTGTTGAGGACTCGGTTATTGCTTTCCGTGCATCTGTCGGAAAGACAGACACACTTATTCAGGAGGGCATGACAGAATTTACAATAGGATACGGTGCTGACAGAATACCGCAGGAAAATGTTTCCATTGAATACAAACCGAACGGCAAGGTTAATATCGTCATTGCAAATACAGACATAAACAGCGAGAAAAAATGGGACAGCACCCCTATTCACGTTAATTACAGTCTCAGAATGACAGATACCCTTGCAATAAAGCTTAAAGAGGAAAAAGCTCAGAACGGTACTATTGATACTGTTATAGCCAATAAAGCCATTGCAAGACTTTACGAAAACTACGGCACTGCCGCACAGGTTGAAGTAAACAGCACAAATGAAGCTGAGGCTGACCTCATGATTCAGGACGAGACAATCGCCCCCGATATCAAAAAGACAGCCGAAGGCGTTGATGATGTAATCGCTCCCGACAGCAACTGGACAACAGGTGCAGAATGGACAATAAAGATTACAAACAAGGACCTTGAAGATTACGACATAGCAGATGCAAAGGGATTTGTTGTATATGATGAGATTCAGGCAGGTTCGAGATTCTACGGAATCGCAACGGGAGATGAATATTTCGCTTCCGATTATCCTGAACTCATGAAGGCAAACTATGTCACAAACAGCGGTGACAAAGGCACGGTTCAGGCTTACTTCACAAAAGAGGACGGAACTATTGATACGGACAATCCCGTAACAGACCCCGCAGATACGGACGGAAAAATTATTGCTTTCGATTTTGGCAATATGACACTCAAAAAGGGTGAGTATGTTGAAATAACATTCTGCACATCAACTGCCGAATACAACGAACAGCAGGATTCATGGATAACCCCCGTATCAAGCATTACAAACAAGGCAAAAGTAAAATTCAACAACGGATTCTCACTTAATACCGTAAGCGATGATATAACTTTTGAAGGTGACAAGACCGTTTCAGACAGTGAAAGTTATCAGATTGGCGGTATTATCACAGAATCTTACAAGACAATTGAATACAAACACAGTGATTTGGCAAATTCTCCCGAAAGCGACAAGGGATTCGGCGACAATATCAAGCACGCAAAACTCTTTGACGATTCGGAAGACGATGCTCTCAACTACGTTCAGGGCTTGCAGGGCGATTACGTTGAATATACCATCAATGTAAAGAACGATGCCGCAACAGCAGGCAAAGACGGCGAAAACAAGGAAAATGGCGCAAGCAGAATTGACAGATTCTCTGTTATAGACCGTCTGCCTTATGTCGGTGATACAGGTATCGTTTCGGGATATCCGAGATATACCGCATTCCCCGTTGAACTTGACGCAGACAAGGGCTTCGCCGTAAAGATTTACGATTCAAAGGGAAAAGAAAGAATTATTGACAAAGCGCATTATACAGTATCATACTCCGACAGCACCGCAACTCTTAACGAATTTGCAGGCGACTGGCGTGGAAATGATGATGTAATGGCATGGTATGACGAATACGACCCGTCAATGATAAATTTCAGAATCGTATTTGACGACACTGTAACAATTGCTCCGCAGGAATATATATCCATAGAATTTAGGGGAATAGTTTCACCCTTTACGGATATAACGGCAGAGGACGCAGTTGATGCATACGAAAACGACAAGATAGCATGGAACAGCTTTGCTTATTCCTACCAGACAGATGACCCGAAAACAGGTCTTGATTCAAATGATACAGTCGTTTCCGAACCTGCCAGAGTTGGTGTATGGGTAAAGAAAACCGATACTGAAATCACAGTGAACAAGACTTACAAGACAAATTCCACAGAAGAAAACACATTCTATTTCTCACTCTTTGAAAAAGACGGCGAAAATTATAAGCTTTTCGGTCAGCCCAAGGCTGTAACAATGACAGGCAGTCAGGAAGGCGTTACTGAGACAATTAAATTCTCAAATCTTATTGCAAAGAGTACGCTCTATCTCTTTGAAACAGACAAAGAGGGAAATATCCTGAAATCAACTCCCGAACAGAAAATAACTTACGGCACAACCGAATACACGGGAAGTCAGGAAATCGAAAACGCACTCACAGAGGGCGAATCAAATCTCACAGTTGACATAACAAATGAAGTAACCGTAGGAAAAATAAATCTTACAAAAACATTTGTTCCTGCTGATTCAAGCATAAGAAAAACTTTCTGCTTCGGCGCATTTATGGCTGACGCTGACGGAAACCTCATTAAAGAGGACGGCAGTTACAGAAGAATCGGCGATGTACAGTCACTTTCAATTCGTGGCGGAGCAGCAGGCAGTCCCGTAACAGGAGAACTTTCATTTGCAAATCTCCCGATAGCAGGAGAATCTACACGCTATTACATTCTTGAAACTGATGCAAAGGGCAATATTGCTCCCGATGCACTTGACGGAGACAAGGTAAAGAGTAAATATTTATACAATGCTCCCGATGATTCACAGTACAATGTTACAGGCGAATATTCGGCAGACCTCACACCCGCTTCCCCCGAAAAGAATGTTTCTGTTAAGAATACCGAAAAGAGAGTATTCCGCATAAATGTTTCAAAGACATATGACGGAAAAGGAAACGATACATTTAAAGTAGGTATATTTGAGATAGCAAGGGAAAACGAACTTGAAAGAAAATCCGAACTCACAGACAAGGACTATGACGAACTTGACAGCATAGACAGAACCGACATAAATAACTTCACAATCGTAAAAGACGAAAACGGCACAGACCTTATAAAGGAAATCAAAGCCAACAGCGACCCCGTTGCTTTCGATATTGCCGATTCAGGCAATTACTATGTATTTGAAGTCGATGCAGACAACAAACCCATAGGTCACGGCACAAAGATAGATGACTATACCGTAAAATACAACGAAAGCGCAAACATAACAGCAGGCGATGACGGCTATAAGGTAAGCTATACTCCCATTACACTTTCAGACGAAAATACCGAAGAAAATATAAGCATTGAAAATACTGTCAAGAAGATTCTCCCTGTACTTTCAGTGGCAAAGGTTCTCTCGGTAGACGGATATGATGAAGTTTCAGGAAAGGCTGAATATACTTTCGGCGTATTTGAATCCGAAGGCTTTGACGATGACGGAAATGCAATAATCAGCGAAAATCCCGTTGATGTAAAAGTTATTGACCCCGAAACGGGTAAAGTATCCGACAAGGCAGTAAAAACTTTCAAAATTTCTGTTGATGCGGTAAACGGAAAGTCAAGCACAGCTTCCGCATACGTTCAGCTTCCCGAAATAGAATTTACAGACCTTGACCCCAAAATCTACTATGTATTTGAGGTTGACAAGGACGGAAATGCCGTTAAACTCGGCGAAACAATTGACGCAGGCATAAAGGGCGCAGAAAAAGCAAAGGCTGTCGTAAATTACAGCCCTGCAAACGGTGTTCTTATATCCCAGACAATCACAGACGCAAGTGCAGCCGTACAGAATCAGGTTACAAAACATTCCGAAATAAGTTTTGTTAAATGGAATGACAAGGGCGATATCCTTGAAGGTGCAGTATTACAGCTCACAGGAGAGGGCATACCCGCAGGACTTGAAAATGCCGTATATGCAGGAGAAAAAATTACTGCCAACGGTGAAGAATTTACAGTTGCTGAAAACTCGGTTGCATGGACAACAGGCAAAGATGCATTCGTTATCAGTGATATAGCTGACGGCGAATACACACTCAGCGAAATTTACGCTCCCGAAGGATATGTAAAGGCTGCCGACAAGACATTTACTGTTGAGGGCGGTTATATCAATACGGAGAATCTTGATGATGATACCTATACATTTACCGCAAATTCCGTTTCAGTAATGGATAAGGAAAAAGTTCAGGGTATCACAATAAGCAAGAAAGACATCACAGGCGAAAACGAAGTAAAGGGTGCTGTTCTCACAATCAAGGCAAAAGAAGGAACAGAACTCGGAAAACTTACTGCAAAGGGTGCTGAACTTGTTGAAAATAAGGACGGCGACACAGTTGTAAGCTATTCATTCGTATCAAACGGCACAGACGTAACAATCAGCGGACTTTCAGAGGGTACATATATTCTCGAAGAAACATCTGAAAATGGTAAGACATTTACCGCAGAGGACGGAAACGAATATACAATTATAGATTCCGCACTTGAATTTACAGTTGATTCTGACGGAAATATCACAGAAACAAAATCCGATGCAAATGTACTCGAAACTGCTGACGACACACAGAAAGACGGCTATTATGTTGTTGACAAGACAAACAATGCAATAACCGTATGTGATGCCGTAAAGGAAAATGAAATAACAATAAGCAAGAAAGACATCACAGGCGAAAACGAAGTAAAGGGTGCTGTCCTCACAATCAAGGCAAAAGAGGGAACAGAACTCGGAAAACTTACTGCAAAGGGTGCTGAACTTATTGAAAATAAGGACGGCGACACAGTTGTAAGCTATTCATTCGTATCAAACGGCACAGACGTAACAATCAGCGGACTTTCAGAGGGTACATATATTCTCGAAGAAACATCTGAAAACGGTAAGACATTTACCGCAGAGGACGGAAACGAATACACAATTATAGATTCTGCACTTGAATTTACAGTTGATTCTGACGGAAACATCACAGAAACAAAATCCGATGCAAATGTACTCGAAACTGCTGACGATACACAGAAAGACGGCTATTATGTTGTTGACAAGACAAATAATGCAATAACCGTATGCGATGCCGTAAAGAACGGCGAAATAATCATAAGCAAAAATGACGCTGTAAACGGTGAGGAAATTTCAGGCGCAGAACTTACTATTAATAAAGTAGGCGAAGTCGGTGAAAACAATGATCCCGTATACACCGATACAAACGGCGAAACAATCGCAACATCTGCCGTAACTGCATGGGTAACTCCCGAAGAAGTTGCTGTTACGGAAACAACAGTTGTTGAGGGAGAAACTCCCGAAGAAACATCTGTTTCATATGTGGCAGTTACAGGTTCAGACGGCAAGCCCGTAAAGACTGTTCCCACAACAGCATTTGAACTTGATGACGGTATATATGAACTCGTTGAAGTAACCGCACCCGACGGATATAAAGTTGCCGAAAAGGTTTACCTTGCAGTAAAGGACGGAAAGGTTATTTACAGCGGTGCTGAAAAGCCTGAATCAGAAATGACAGAAGAACTCAACAAGGTTACAATGCTTGACCAGCCGTCAAAGGTTGTTATCAACAAGGCTGACATAACAGGTAATACCGAAGTTGAGGGCGCAAAACTCACTCTTAAATATAAGGGCGAAGGCGACATATCAAAGGTTATTCTCACAAGCGGAGGAAATACTCTTGAAATCGGCAAGGATTATACAATTGACACGGCTGCAAAGACTATAAGCTGGACATCAATGGAAAATGCCGTTGAAATCGAATATATCCCAAACGGAGAGTATGAACTCAAAGAAACAGGCAAAAACTTCACATCATCAGACGGAAAGACATATAAAGTAATTGATTCGGCAGTTACATTCATTGTTGAAAACGGAGAAATAAAGTCTGTCAAGGGCGATTCCGTTAAGAATGAAAAGACTCCCGACAGCAACGGATATGTTTACTACAATGCAGATGATGAAAATATCACAGATGCCAAGAACACAATTACTCTCTGCGATGCGGAGAATACAAACAAAATATCCATAAGCAAACAGGACGCTGTAACAGGAAAACTTATTGACGGTGCAAAACTTACCGTATCGAAAGTCGGCGACATAACCGAAAACGGCGACAAGATAACAGTAAAGGATTCCGCTGAAACTTCCGTAGTTGCAGAATATGAGACAGTTTATGAAACTGTTACTTCCGTTGTAACGGATTCCGAAAACAATACTCAGACAGTTGCAGTTACAGACGAAAACGGCGAAGTTGTTACAACAATCGCTGACAAAGAATTTGAACTCACTGACGGATTGTATGAACTTACGGAAATATCCGCTCCCGAAGGCTATCAGGTTGCTGAAACAATTTACTTTGTTGTGAAAGACGGCAAGGTAGTTTACAGCGATACCGTAAAGCCCGAAGAAATAACAGCAGAAGATATGGGCAACAAAGTTATAATGAAAGACCAGCCCAATTCAGCGGTTATCAGCAAGCAGGACGTTTCAAACGGCAGCGAAGAACTCGCAGGCGCAGTTATAAGCATAACAGCTCCCGAAAATGCAGACCTCTCACATATCTATTTAAAGAGGGGCGAAACATATCTTGAAAAGGATACTGACTACACAGTTGACAAGAACAAGATAACGTTCACATCAGGCGATGAAAAGACAATTGTTTACGGTCTTGCTTCAGGCGATTACAAACTCACCGAAGACACAGCTCCTCTCGGCTACACAAAGGATACCGAAATTGATTTCACAATCACCGAAAAGGGAATGGTTGAAAGCGGCGATATAATCGTAAAAGACGAAGTTATAACTGTAAACATCAGCAAAAAGAGCCTCACAGGTTCGGACGAAGTTGAGAACGCAGAACTTACACTCACAAATCTCGACAAAACTTCACTCGAAAACGTTGAATTTACCAAGGGTAAGGGCGAAAAGGCTGAACTCGTTTCACAGAAAGATAATGTAATAGTATTCGTATCGGGAACTACCGAATCTAAGCTTTCAAAGCTCCCCGCAGGAAACTATGAACTCAAAGAAACACGCAAACCTGACGGCTATGAACTTCTTGAAGAAACTATCAAATTTACCGTAAATACAGACGGTACAATTAAGCTTACCAATGACGCAAACGGTCACGGAGAAGTTGATGACAAGACAAATACCGTTATAATGAGAGATGAGCAGACTTCTGAAATAACCGTAAATATCAGCAAACAGGATATTAACGGTGCAGAAGTCAAGGGCGCAGAACTCGAAGTTTACACGGTTGTAACTTCAACGGACGAAAGCGGCACTGTTGAAACTGTAACAAGCGTTGTTGACAAGTGGACATCTGACGGCACAACACACACTGTAATCGGACTTGAAGCTGACAAGGAGTACACTCTCAAAGAAGTAATCGCTCCCGAAGGTTACAAAGTCACAACAGAAATCAAGTTCACAGTTGACAAGGATAACAATGTCAAAGCTGACGAAAACGGCAAGGTCACAAAGACTGAGGACGGAAAACAGATTCTCGTAATGGAAGACGATTTCATTACAGTAAATATCAGCAAAAAGAGCCTTACAGGTTCTGACGAAGTTGAGAACGCAGAACTTACACTCACAAATCTTGACAAGACATCACTCGAAAACGTTGAATTTACAAAGGGTAAGGGCGAAAAGGCTGAACTTGTTTCAAAGAAAGATAATGTTATAGTATTCGTATCGGGAACTACCGAATCCAAACTCTCGAAACTCCCAGCAGGAAACTACGAACTCAAAGAGACACGCAAACCTGACGGCTACGAACTTCTTGAAGAAACTATTAAATTCACCGTAAACGCTGATGGCACAATCGCATTA
>JAFYFU010000070.1 GCA_017543595.1 Ruminococcus sp.
GGGAATTTTAGTTTCTTCATAATTTTCAACCTCCGTTAAAAAAATTTAATCTGATAAGTAAAAAAGCGAACATAACGCCCGCTTGGTTATTATAGACGGTCGGGCAGTCTCTACTGTCCATAATTCAAATAAGCAGTCTCTCCGAAAACCCCTCCCCCTGCGAGGAGAGGTCTCCGCAAAGACCGCAGGGGCGGCGGTCAAGCCGCCCCCACGGGGTATTTTTTGTTTTAATGCGGTTGTTTGTGCGTGTGGGATTAGGTTGTAGTTAAAGTACCAGCGACACGCCAACTATTATCTGCATACTCATAAACTGCTGCATTGGGAACATTACTTGTATAATAAGTCTTACCACCATCAGTAAAGCTGTAAGTAACAACAGGATTACCTTCAAGCGGAATTTGCATAGGAGCTTGTAACTTTGTAGGCTCTACATGTACAGGTCCACCAGAGGACGTAATATCCTGGAAGTATCCAGCAATAGTATTCGACAAAGCATTGAATTCATCACTGGGTTCCCCGTAGGTAGCACCGCCTGGTGCAGTGTTGCCGCCTGTGCTGTTCTGGCTCCATGTTACAACGGTTGTGTTAGCACCGCTTACGGGAGCAACAGTAGGATCTTTAATAGCTGCTCTTACTGACTGCCATTCCTCGTTTACGGGCTGTGTATTTCTTGAACCGTTCTCATCAAATCCAACCTGTACGGAATTGAGAGTGATGTTGAGGTCAAAGTCGAAATATTTGTACATATCCTGATTTGCGCTCTTGTCGAGTTCAACATAGTCGATAAGCTGGTTGGAAACTTCACCGCCTGCGAGAATGCTTGTGTAGTAGAATACAGCCTCTTTATTAGCATTAATGTCTGTCGGGAGAAGCTGCCACTTACCTGCTGTATCGCCTGTGAGTGTTACGTTATCTGTGAGGTAGATGTAGATGAGCAGGTCACCGTCTTTTTCAAAGCCATTCTGTGCGGCATTGAGTCTGCGCTCCAGTTCGTCAGCAGCGTTCTTCTTTGTATAGTAGTTATCCCATGCAGCTTTGAGGTTCTCCTTAACCTGCGGGTTGTCAACATTGGTAGGAACACCCTCGGCGTTATAGAGAGGTCCTTCATAAGGTAAGCCCTCACCAGTATTGTCAGCAGCAGCATCGTCATGCTGTTTAATGTATGTCTGATTCTCTACGGCAGCAAGGTCTTTTTCTGCGGCTTTGAGTTTCTGCCATGCGTCCCAAAGAGTGTACTCTGCACTGGGAGATGTAGGCTTATTTGCATCTGTTAATGCCTGTATAGTTTCAACACTTCTTACAACATCATCTGCTGTAACTACGTCCTCAGTAAGATCAGTTGCGTTTCCGTCTTTGAGGGTTTTGTATGCAGTTTTGAGTGTTTCTGCGTCTCCACTATCCCAAGGCTCTAAAGTGGTAGTAATATAAGTAGCAGTAACTTCTGTGGTGTTGTCAATAGGCTTGAAAGCACTGCCAGTTGGTGCGGCTACTGGTGAGTTGAGGTCATTGATAGCCTTATTGAGGTTGCCTATTGCTGTATTGTAAGCGGCAACAGCATTGTTGTAGTCATTTTCAGCTATCTGAAGAGCCGTTAAGAGTTCGTGGTAACGGTGAAATTCATTATCTGCGCCAGTGCCACCAGCAGACCAATTAATCCAATCAATATGAGCTACTGCATACTTATAGGTTATCTGTCTTGCTGCATACTGAAGTTCCTTAACAAGGTCTTCATGAGTAACACCGTTGGGAACAGTATCTGTTGAAAACTCATTAAAATTATTCTCACCACTGGGTGCTGTGTAGTAGTTGCCATTAACAGGATCAGCCTGAATTCCAGTCTTAGAATCTTTTTGCAGTTCTTTCAGGTAGGTATAAATCTGGTGGTCAATTGCTTCTGTGTTTCCATCAGAAGTCTGTGTTATAAGGTTAGCAGTTTTCCAGTCATTGTATGCCTTTAATGCTTTACCATATGCCTCAGTAGCATTGAGTTTAGTGGTATCGGTAGCCTGATTTCCTTTTGCTACAATTGTATAGCCGCTATCACCTGTTGAAAGCGTTCCGCCATTATCCCCATCTGGTGTCCAAGTCTCTGCTTCGGTAGCTGTTGCAGGTGTGCCTGTTACTTTAGCTGTGTCGCCTGAGCCTGCGAGATTCTTGAAAGCAGTTTCAGCCTCTGCCTTTGCATTGTCGAATGCAGCCTCACCTATGTTATAATTCTCAAGAGCCTGCTTATATGCGGCAACAGCACGATCATAAGCTGCAAGAGCATCATTGTAAAGTTTCTGTTTCTCGTCAACAGCCTTTGTCTTATCCTTTACAGAGCCTGCAACTATGCCTGAGTCTGCAATTGCTCTTTCAAGGCGAACTTCTGCCTCCTGAAGGTCATGCTCTGCCTCGTCGAGAGCAGCCGCAAGGTCTGTGAGGTTATCCTTATCGCCTACGAGACCGTTTTCTGTGTTTGTTGCATAAGATGCGATAATTCTGTTGTTTGCGGCATCATATCTGAAGCTCTTGGGTTCGAGGTCGTAAACCTTTTCTTCTCTTACGAGGTAAGCAGTAGCAGATTCGAGCTGTCCGTCCCTTGTATCGCCCTCTGCGGCAACGTCCTGAACATCATCATGTGTAACATTGAGGTTCATAATCTTGTAGTATCTGCCGCCGAGATAATAGTAACCGTCATACTCGAAAGTTTCTGTACCTGCGGCATTGCCCTCTGTATTAACAACGATTGAACGTCTGAATACATAGAGACCGTCTGCGTGAGGTGTGAAGTCTGTCTTGCCGTAGTTGGTGGGGTCTTCACCTGTGCTTTCTTTCTTCTTGTTAATGTTGCTTACATTAGGGTTATTATATCCATCCTCGTTAGTCGGCTGCCACTCAGCATTTTCATCAGTTCTTATGTAGTATTTTGTTTCTGCCGGACCGTTTGTGGGTTCTTTGAAAGCAATAGCCTTGTTGCCGAGTGTTGTGTTTACATTGTCTGCGTCGGGTTTGTATGCGAGGTATGCGCCTGCCTCAATTACATATACCTCTTCGGGCTTGAGCTGTACGCAGTCGTAGATTTTCGCTTTACTATCTGCATTATTAGCATCATAAGCAACAGCATCGTTGTAATTATAGGAATCAGGTGTTCCGGGTTTTGCATCTTCATGTGCAGTATATCTATAAAACGTATATGTTGTATCAACACCAGTACCAGTAGAAGAAAAGTGTGTTGCCTGATTATTTGTTGGATTATTCACTCCAGCAGGCAAACGACTTATTTCAAAGGCTGTAATATTATCCCAATTATTACTGGAAGTAATATCTTCCCAAGTACCATTGCTCCATGCTTCAATCTTTTCAGGAACTTCAGCCGTTGCAGGAGTACCAGCAATAGAAAGAGTAGCTATATCAACGGGAACTTCTCTTGTCATTGACATAACGCCTGAAACCGTTGCCTTTGCGAATGCCTCAATACTTCCTGTGTTTACGGCATAAACGTCCTTGTCAACCTTTTCGCCGGGAAGCCAGTTCTCGGGGGGAGCAAAGGATTCAACGATTTTTACATCGTAGTCAGCGTTTGCAGAAAGGCGGTTAGTAACCGTGTCGGTACTTGTGAACCACGCAAATGTCGAACCTGCTGCGATTACAACAGCGGTAAGGAATGCGCCGACAAGTATTCTCTTTTCTCGTGCAGTCTTCTTCTTGTTTTTACTCATGTGTGTCAACTCCTTTTTTATTTTTGCGCCGTACTCGGCATAGTTTCAGGCTTGGTTTCGCTTTCCTCTTCTTCATTTTCCTGAGCGGGTGCGAAATAAAGCTTCAACAAATGTAAAAGTACACCGATAAGAATTACCAGTGCAATGACGAAATACCAGCGAAGCTGAACGAATCTGAAAACATATCCCATTTTCGGAATGTAGAAATTCACTGCTCCTATTACACGGTTTTCGTCTATGAGGAATGAATCCTCAGCGTTGTTTGCGTCACCCTTTGTTCTGAAACAGGTAACGCCCGTTCCCTCGTAGTTATCAATTTTTTCCGCAACTCTATGGGTAAGGTAAGCATCACTTTCTGACGAGGGGTTAAAAGTAATTACATCACCCACATTGATTGTATCGGCGTTGGCAAGTTTTACGAATACCATATCCCCTACCTGATATGTAGGTGCCATTGAGGGGGTAAGTATTGTATAGTACCTGAAACCGAAAAGAGATTTCTGCGGACTTTTGTCAGCGGCGAAAAGAAGTGCGGCTGCAATCATACCGATTGCCAGTGCATAAACCACAATCGAGCGTATAACGCTGTATACCTTGTATCCGGCTCTCACCTGAACTATCTCTTCTCCTTTATCAGCTTTATCCACTTTCGAGCTTTCCTCCTTTTCTGTGTTGAATTTATATACCCGCTATTGCAAGTATATGATAACTATGTGTTCATTATATCACCAATTATTTAATTTGTCAATATAATCAAATGTCAAAATTTTTTTGTTGAATTTATATACATTTCACTAAAAATAGATAAATTGTAAACATTCTGTGAATTATATGACAACATTATGTAAATTATCGCTTTTTTATATACATATAGTATTTTTTAAACGAAAATAACCTTATATATATATATATATATGATATCAATAAAAATTATATAAGGATAAATTTAACTTGTCTGCTCTATTGACAAAAACAGGATAATATTATATAATTAAAACGAAGTATTTATACAAGGACGGTAATCAGATGATATCCAAATTAAAAGAAATATCCGCTTTTATCCTTGCGCTTTCGCTTGTTTCCTGCGCCAGCCAACCCGAAACTGTCCTCACGGAAGTAACACTTCAAAATCATGCTCCCAAGGCGGAAATCTCCGAAACAGTACAGGAAACCACCGAAAGCAAGGAAAATATCATCATAAAAGGCAATATATACGGCTCAGACGGCACTCCTCTGGTTTACAGCAAGGCAGACAAAAACGGAAATATCGTCAGAACTTTTTCGGACACCTGCGCTGTACCCTTTGCAAATATACTCTCCGAAAATGCAGACGGCATGGACAAAACTCTCGATACAGCCCTTAATAAAAAGAATCCTGCCCCCGTGAATGAAAACGATTCTGTCGGACAGTCCGTTCAACTGACAATTGAACCCAATATGCAGAACAGCATTTATAAATACATGGAGAAAAACAAAATTGAAGGCTCTGTCGTTGTAATGCGTACTGACGGCTCTGTTGCCGCAGAAGTCTCATACCCTTCATTTGACCCGAAAGACAACTATCCCGCAGAAGAACTCACAAACGGCGGAAAATACAGCAACAAGGCTGTAACTATGGCTACCCCCGGTTCGTGCTTTAAAATAATGACCGCAACGCTTGCGGCTGCACACGGCATATATTCGCTTTACGATGAGGGCAAATGGGTTGACGAAAACGGCGCATCAATAGTAAACTGGGACTATAACGAAAATCCGAATTACCCCGTTGAACGCTCGCTTTTCAGTGCCTTTCTCGATTCAAGCAATATATTTTTTGCAAAAGTTTTTGACAATCTCGGCTATGAAACAGTTATTTCCGACCTCGAAAATATTTTTTCTTTCGGGAACAATGATATAGTCTGCGATTTCGGAACGCTTGAAAACAATATATATGCCTCATCAGATGAGGAATTGAAACGTTCCGCCTTCGGTCAGTCAAATGATTTGACAACTCCCATGTATCTTGCGGCTCTTGTCCGTGAAGCTGTACTCGGCGATATGGTAAAGCCTTTTATGGTTCAGAATATAGTTGACACAAACAATGTACAGACCGTAATTGAAAAAGGCTCTCAACCCTATCAGATGATGGGTTCTGTACCCTACGAGGCAAGACAAAGCGTCATTGAAGGAATGGCTGCCGTTGCCGAAAATGTCGGAATACAGCCGTTCGGAAATTATTCCGTATATGCCAAGACGGGAACTGCCGAAATATATAAAAATGCCGAATATACGGGAGATTATCTCTACATAACGGGATTCATGCTCAATGCAAACGACAGTTCCGAAATGAAACCTGTTTTTACAAATTATGCAGACTATAAAAAGACAGGCTCTTATTCTGTTGTAATGCAGATAACAAATCCGCTGGACTTTAATTTCACCTTTGCAAGCGAATCTTCACATCTGTATCAGGATATACTAAGCTGTGTCGCATACAGTTAAATTATACAGAAAGGAAAACTTTTATGAAAAAAATCAACAAAATTCTCGCACTTGCCATGCCCCTTGCTATGCTTTCATCATTCCCCGTGACTTCCGCATACGCATCTGACAGCGAACATGAACTCTATCTTTCCGCAGAAGGCGCAGAAGATACCGAAACAGGAAAGATTTTCTGCCTTGAACGCAGTATGCTTGATGACGGAGATTACACGCTGAAAGTAAATATATTTTTCAGAGATGATGTTCTCAATGCATGGTATGTCTCCCCGAAAGTAAAATGCGCCGACAGCAATATAAAACTTATTAACCTCGTTGACCCGAAAGACCCGCTTATTGAATTTGCCTACGCCGAAAAAGATGAAAACGGGGAACTCACTTACGGTATCAACAGCACAATTGCATCAGGAAGCGAAAAATACAATACTGTGAATTTCACCTGCATGAACGCAAATATCATGAAAAGGAGCGCAATGCTGCCCTACGGAGAATTTACCGATTCATACCCGCTTACTTTCTTTGATGCCGTAATCAACAAGGATATCCCAACGGGCGAATATGAAATATATTTCCTCAGAGAAGCTGAGGACGACCCCGACCAGCGTGTTACGGAAGTTTCACTCATGATAGGCGGAGGTCCGGAGGCTTGTGACGTAACTCTCACAGATATGAAAATTTTAGTCGGAACTCTCGGAGATATTGACGACAACGGCACAATAGACTCAATTGACGCATCAGCTATACTTAAAGAGTATTCCCTTACATCAACACAAAAAGAACCAACTTTCAGCAACGTACAGAAAAAATTTGCGGATACGGACGGCAACGGCACAGTTGATTCCTCCGATGCATCGCTTGTGCTTAAATACTATGCGTATACCTCCACAAACGGAAAAATAAGTATGCCTGAGTATATTAAAACACTCGAAAACAAAAACGAACAGTCAGGAGAAAATTCTGCCGAAAATTCCGATGAAGATGATGACCCTGAACCGGACACGGATATTCCCATGGCAATTGTTACCGAATCAATACCCACAACCACTACAACCGTAACGACTACCACTACAACCACTACAACGACAGAAACAACGACTACTACAACTACTACAACGACAGAGGAAACTACAACCACAACAACTACCGTAACTGTCAATCCTGAAATTTACAGACAGGCATATATGAAAGTTGTTGATAACTTTGTTAATGATGATTTGATTGAATTTGGCTATACAGATGACGATTCAAAATATTATGCGGAAGATTTGAGCGGTGACGGCATACCCGAACTTATCATAACATATCGGAGAGTTTCAGGAACATATGCGACACAATACTATACATACAACGGCGAAGAATATGTCCTCAGCAGGGAACTTAATGACGGTATAGAGGTAAGCCCCTCCGAAAACCTTATACACGGCACGGCATGGGAAGGAAATGAAGTTCATTATTACTATTCCGTAAACAAGGACGGCAGTCTTAAACTTGAAAAGCAATTGATGTACGGCGTAGCTGATTCAAGCTATTACATCAACGGTTCGCCTGTATCATCAAACGATTACTATGCCGTACAAAACTATTACAAAGCTTTTAGCTGGAAAACTCCCGAATGGACAGAATTTGACGATTCTCCGTACAAGGGCAGTACATGGCAAGCCGCATATGCAAATGCCGTTATGGATTTTCAGACGGGAAATATCCCGTCAAACTGCAACAAGTATGCGCTTGTCTATGTAGATGATGATGACATTCCCGAATTGTGGCTGAAAAATACAGCCACAGATATATGTTCGTTGTGGACTTACAAAAACGGACACGGATACACCGTCCATACGGGTGAAGGTCCAAGAAACGGCTTTATTGCGGGATATTATCCGAAACAAAATTATTTTGCAACAAGATTTTTCAGTTCGGTTAATTTCTATGCAACAAATGTAAGAAAAATTAACGATGACGGAACAAATACCATTGTTTCACAGCTTCTCTATCAGGACAACACATACTCGCACAACGGAAATACCGTCAGCGAAAGCCAATTTAACGAATATATGGACTGGGTAGACGAAAATTTCGTATCTCCCGATTTTGTAACCTATTCGGAAATTTTACAACAACTCAAATAAAAAAATTCTCCCTGTCGCTGACGGGGAGATTTTTATAACAATAAATTAAATCATCAAAAAACTGCCCGACTTTCATCGGACAGTTTTTGTTTTATAAATTAGCCTAAATCAGCAGCTGTGATAGGAAGATCTGTCTGCTTGAACTTGCCGGCGTCAACAAGCTGGATACCTGCGGCATCCTGACCTGTTATACCATTGCCTCTGTCAACACAGTCGCCTCTCTTCTTACCTTCGTCTGTAAGACCGAACTTTTCAGCGTTTGCAAGGTGCTGGAGAATAGCAACAGCATCAGAGATAGTTACGTTGTTATCAACGTTTGCATCGCCGATAAGTCCGTCGCCACCGGGATTATCGTCCTCGGGGTCTTTTGAATCGCCAACTTCGGGTGCATCAATGATTTCATCTTCAAGGAACGAGATTGCCCATGCGAAAGGAGCATTCCAGTTGATTGTAACTTCGTTTACTGACCATGCTTCGATTGAGTCAACATAGCACTTCTGAGGAGCTACCTTGCCTCTCTCATAGCCGAGACCGCCAACATAGGGATCCTGAAGTCCTGAACCGGGACCACCTGACATTACGCCCTGAGGAGCCATCGGGAAGTTGTGGTCAAGCTCGTAAGACCAGTATCTGTGGTGAGGATTCTTTGTATAGTAGTCACCTGTACCTGTTACATAGGAGATACCCTGTCCGTTACGTCCGAAGATGTAGTCGAGAGCTGTACCAACACCGCTGATGTACTTGTTGTCGCCCTTAATCTTATAAGCATAAGCCATAACGATAGCGTTGTTTACAACGAATGAGTTTGAACCCCACTCATAACCCTTAATCTTGATTCCAGGGCCAACGTTAATCGGGTCTTCAAATTCTGTGGGAGCGTAAGGAATACCCATACCTTCTGACTCTTCACGAGCAACATAAGTATCAGCAGCCTTTACGATAGAATCTGAAACTGTCTTAGCGTCTGCATCTGAGAGCTGTGACTTGTTGAGCCAGAGTGAAAGTGTTCCGAGACCGCCTGTACAACCCCAGTTGAATGAAGTGAATGAACCGCTGTTCTCACCGCCTGAGAGTGTTGTTGTAAGGTTGAGTGCCTTTTCGTTGGAATCTTTATTGTTGTACTTCATGAGGTCATCATAGTAGCTCTTGTCGCCTGTTGTAGCGTAAAGCTCACAAGCTGCCCAGTAGAAGTCATCATCTACATAGTTATCACCGTAAGCACCGCCGCCGATAGCCTGGTCGAGAGGAGCGAATACATCGGGATTAGCCTTTGCAGCCTTATATGTCTTTTCAGCGTTAGCGAGACACTCAGCAGCAAATGTATCATCAATACCCTTCCAGAGACGTGCAGCCTGTGCAGCAGTAGCAGCAACGTTAAGTGTAGCAGCTGTTGAAACGGGCTTAACTATACGAACACAGCCCCAGCCTTTAACTTCGTTACCGTCAACGTCAACGTGGTCTTTCTCATAGTTCCAAGGCTCGGTAGCAAGACCTGTCCACTTGTGGTCGTGGAGCTTGTGGTAAACCATGCCTTCATCATTTATCATCTTAAACATCCAAGCGAGTTCAACTCTTGCTTCATCGAGGATATCAGGTGAACCTGTACCGTCAAAGCTTGCTGAGTCATTGCCTGAAAGCTCATACTTCTGAGGAATAGACATAGTCTTTCCGTCATCCCACTTGCTGTCAGTGCCTGAGAACTTGGAAAGCTCGTACATATTCTGGAGAGTCCATACGGAGATACCGCCGTTAACAACGTACTTACCGTGGTCACCTGCATCGTACCAACCGCCACGGCCTTCAATAGTGCCGTTGGACTTCTGAACGTCTGAACCATCGGGAGCGTAAGCGGGAATCCACTTGTTCTGGATATAAGCTATATCAGACTCGTGACCTGCCTTATGAGCGAGGTTACCGCCTGTCTTGTAGTCATCGCCTGTTGCTTCGGGAGCCTTTGAAGTGATGTACTGTGACTCAATCTCAACACCTGAACGGTTCTGGTAGTAGTAGTTGAGAGCGTTTTTGAGAACGCCGTCATAGATGTTTTCCTTCTTGGGGTCAACTATCTCGAAATCATGAGAAATGTACATATTGTACTTTTCTTTTGTATATCTGTTTTCCTGAACATTTGAAGTATCGTCTACTTCGATTGTGTATTTACCTGTTTCATTGAAGTCAGTGAAGTCAAGGAGCTGGATATATTCGCCCGAACCGTAGTCCTTGCCGCCGTCCTCGCCGTCATACTGTTTACCTGTACCGCTGTAAACTTCTTTTCCGCTTTCGTCCTTGATAACGAACTTAACGGGGCTGAGTTTCTCGTCTGTTGCGTAGGAAGCAACTTTCTTAAGGTTTGTGAAGTAACCAACCTGATTGAGTCTTACGTCACTTCTGGGAGTTACGAAGCCCATTTCATCGGTTGTATCCCAGTCGCACTCATTTGAAGTTGTACATTCAAGTGAAAGGTTATCGAACTTGAGAACTGTTCCCTCGGGGAAGCAGTCAAAGCTTTCCTGATGCTGTCCACGTCCGCCGTAGTGGAAAGCCCACTCAGCAACAGCCATATCGGTATCTGCCTTGAATTCGCACTCAAAGTGGTTGTCACCCTGCTGGATATCGAGCGGATCCCATGACTGGTTGAAATCTGCGCCTGCCTTGTTGTGTTCACCGGAAGGACCTTCTTTCAGACCCAGGCAGTTGTGCCAGATTTCCTTGTTACCGCCGAGGTCACCAATCTTTGTATAAAGACGACCTTCGCTTGAAGCGTTTACATCGAAGCTAACCTTGTAGGTTTCGCCTGCTTTAATCTTGAGCTTTCTGTGACGGAGCTGGAGGTCCCATCTGGACTCACCGCCTGCTTCAGAACCGCCCTTGTTGATGATTTCAACGTTGTAAGTACCGCCGCTGATGTTAAATTTCTGTTTAGCGGGGTTTGTCTCACAGGTATGCCACGGAAGACCGATACCCTCATCGAAGTCAACCTGACCAACCATAAGACCTGCGCTTGCGCTCATAGGAGCAAAGAGTGTTGCTGTTGAAGCGAGCATTGATGCAGCCATAACGCCTGCAACTGCTGCTCTTGCAAATTTCTTGTGCATTTTTATACCCTCCCTGATAAATATAAAAAAATATAAGTTTTATAACGCAGTGCCAGTGCAAACACTGCGATTATATCATTTGTCACACGATAAGCCCGAGGCTTACAAAAAGCCTGCACCGGTCCTTCACTTACCAATCATATTATATTATATCCTTTCAAAAAAGTAAATAGCTTTTTTAAAATTCGTTTGAATCTATAATATCAGGATATAATTTTTGGTTATTTTCCACAATTGAATATAAAAAACAAAAGGGAGAAAACTCTCCCTTTGTTTCTTAATTGTGAATCAGTAAATTTTATTATTTAAATTCCTTGATTATGCCTGCATCATACTTCTGAATTTCGCCTGCGTCCGTACCTGTTACACCGGGCTTTCCGTCAACGTCCGCATTTAAGAGAGCCTGTCCCTCCAAAGGATATTTCTCACCGTTTGCGAGGTATTGGAGTATTGTAACGCAGTCCGAGATACTTACGTTTCCGTCAAGGTTTGCGTCACCTTTGACAGTTGAAACGGAATCGGAAGATGCGGGTTCTGTTGTGGTCTTTTCATCACTGCCCTTTGAAGCGGGTTCGGTGGGCTGTGCGGTTGTGCCGTCAGGTTCAATGCCCCATATGAGAGTATCTCCGTCATACATTGTTATATAAGGAGTAACAATCATGTCGTTTTCACTGCCCTGAACGAGTTCCTGTGCGGAATAGTCGTTTGAGCTGTCCCATTTAACCTTTTCGCCGGCAGCAGTTTTGATATTGTCGGGAACGCTTATTCTGAACTGACACTCCGAACGCCATTCGGACTGACCCGTAGGCATAACAACTCTGCCGTCACTGAAAGTGAGTTTTACATAGTAGATGTTTCCGTCATACTGAATCGGGTCTGAAATGCTTATTGAGCCTTCTTCGCCTGCGTGCTGGTCATTTCCTATCTTTACCTGAACATCATCTATTGTACAGCCCTGTTCAATAAGTTCCGAAATATCGAAATAGTAGTTGTATGAAAGGTCTTTTATTACACGGGTAGGCCATGCGGAATGGTTCATGGCATAAGCCTTTACTTCCGTGTAGCTGTCATTTGACTGGTTGAAACAAGCTCTCATAAAGAACTCGTCCCACTTGGGAGTTTCCGTAGGCGGGAAATCCGCAAGAGGCTCTCCGCCGTAATCGTCTATCATAGCGCAAAGGGCAGCTGTATATCCTGCGTTGTAGTCAATTGCAACCTCTGTATTCTGGTAGGAGTTTACTTCATCTTTGAAAGTGCCGTCTGAGTTCGGACCGCCTTCAAGAGCACCGTAAAGAACGTGTGCATATTCTGTCTGCCACTGTGCGGTAGAATCTCCCTCTTTTCCGAGGTCAGTCCACATATCGGTAGCAACACCGCTTGCAGTACGGTGATGTACGGAATTGGGATTCTTGTCGCCCATGCCTATTACATAGCAGAGACCGAGGTCATTTTTACCGAATGCATAGTCAAGCTGGTCTTTTGCCCAGTCGTCATATTTCTTTGCAAGTGTTGCATCATCATTGAATAATTTGTCTGCGGCGAGTTTTGCAAGCCATGCGGTATTTGCCATATGTCTGAGTGAACCCCACTGCATAAGCCACGCAAGTCCGTCGGGAGTATAAGTTACTCTTTTCGGGTCGCCCCAGTCTGTCGGAACGCCGTCACCCCAGTAATCAAGATGTTTCTTGATATGGTCTTTCCATTCGGTCTTGCCTGTATTCATATAATAGAGGATTGCTGCTGCCTGATGAACATCGTCCCAGCAGAGACCCCATGTGTATTTTCTTTCTGTTGACTGGTTTTCAAGGTCGAAATTCGGGATATAGTCGCTTTCGCACTTGTCAAGATAGGACTGGTCACCCGTAGCCATATAGAGGAAGTTTGCGGCATAGAACAAATCATCATAGAAACTTGATGTCTTGTAATAGTTTCCGCCGCCCTGAGTACCCTGGTCTGTATTGTCTCTTGTCGCATCGGAAAGTTTAAAGAGGCTTTCTGCGTGTTTGAGATAATTTGCTGCGAGGTCGGGCTTTTCGTCCTTGAATACAAGATAACCTGCGGCAAGGCTTGCAGCCATCTGTGCCGTTGTTGAAGTACAGGTTATTTCATCATGGGGACGGGGGTCACTTCCGCCTTTAAGCACAAACTTACGCATATAAACTTCGGCACTTCCCCACCATACGTGGTCAAATGCGTCATCTGCAATAGTACCTACTACTTTATCTCCGAGGTCACAGCCTACTACATAATCAAGACCCCATTGGAGATTGTTGAGATACAGGTCATAAAGACCTGCCTTTTTAACGGCATCGCCGTATTCGATAAGTCCCCATGCAAGAAGTCCTGCCGTGTAAGCGTTTGTGAGTGCGAATTTGATATGGTCGCCTGCGTCAAACCAACCGCCGGGAACAACATCATTTTCCATTGAATCCGCTCTCCAACTTACTTCATTCCATTCGGGAAGCACGCCTGCCTGCTGAACTTCATAGAAGAACATGGATTTCTGCAAAGCCTCGGCATAGTTCACCTTGAAATCATCTGCGGCATTTGCGGATACTGCGGGAACAGTCACGAACATACCTGCCGTCAGTGACAGTGCGGACACTGCGGCAACAATTTTTTTGAAAATCATTAAAAAACCCCTCTCACATCAATCCATAAAAGAATTGATTATATTCTTATACATTAAATGATACAACAGATTTGGGATTTTGTCAATATATGCATTTAAGTAAAAGAAAAAAATAAAAGTACAGACAAATATATGCGGGCTTTGTTAAAATAAAAAAATAAATAAAAAATTCAGAAAACCTCTTGACAAATCAAAATTTATTGTGTATAATTTAATTGTACTCAATCGATTGGGTTAAATCAAATCTGAAAGGAAGTTTCATTTATGAGTATTTATGATATCAAGGTCAAGGACGCAAACGGAAATGACATATCACTCTCCGAATACAAAGGCAAGGTTCTCCTTATTGTGAATACCGCCACAGGCTGCGGATTTACCCCACAGTATGACGGTTTGCAGGACTTGTACGAAAAATATCAGGAAAAAGGCTTTGAAATCCTTGACTTCCCATGCAACCAGTTCGGCAGCCAAGCCCCCGGCACTCAGGAAGAAATTGCAAGCTTTTGCAGTTCAAGATTCGGCATAACTTTCAGACAGTTCGCAAAAACAGATGTAAACGGCAAAAATCAGTCACCCCTCTATAAATTCCTTAAAGAACAGAAAGGCGGAGTACTCGGTGACAATATAAAATGGAACTTCACAAAATTTCTTGTTGACCGTAACGGAAACGTTGTTGACCGTTTCGCTCCCACGGTTACTCCCGAAAAAATTGATAAATACGTTGAGGAGGTCTTATAATGGATTATACTTACAAAACTCAGATGGTATGCGCTCAGGAAATCAGTTTCCATATTGACGGAAATGTTATAACAAATATATCATTCTACGGCGGCTGCAACGGCAATTTAAAGGCTGTCTCAAAACTCGTTGACGGCTGGACTGTTGAACAGATTGAAGAAAAACTCAAAGGCAATACCTGCGGCAGACGACCCACTTCATGCGCTGACCAGCTCTGTCTCGCCGTAAGAGAGGCTTACGAAAAATCCAAAACTGCTTAATTAAAAGAATTTAACTAAAAATCAAGGTCTTACGGACGGCGTTCCCCATTTAAATAAAAGGGGTTTGGGGGATAAGCCGTCCCTTGACTTGAAAGTGAACGAAGCGTCAGCGCAGTGAACGAAAAGTTAAGACTTTACGGACGGCGTTCCCCAATTAAATAAAAGGGGCTTGGGGAAAAGCCGTCCCTTGACTTGAAAGTGAACGAAGCGTCAGCGCAGTGAACGAAAAGTCAAGACTTTACGGACGGCGTTCCCCAATTTAAAATAGGAGATGTTTTTATGTGTGATGATTACGAAGCTCTGAAACTCAAAAATCAGATATGCTTTCCGCTTTATGCGTGTTCAAGGGAAATAATTAAAAAATACCGCCCCTTTCTTGATGAAATCAACCTCACATATACCCAGTACATCGCCATGATGATTTTATGGGAAAGTAAAAAAATAAGCATAAAGGATATGGGAAAAAAATTATTCCTCGACTCAGGCACTCTAACTCCCGTTCTGAAAAGCCTTGAAAACAAAGGTTTCATAACCCGTTACAGAAGCAGAGAAGATGAACGTGTGCTTATTGCCGAAATAACTCAGGAGGGCGAAAACCTTAAAGAAAAAGCCCTGCATATCCCCGAAAAAATCGGTAACTGCTCAAAACTTACAGCGGAAGAAGCACAGTTTCTTCATAAAATATTGTATAAAATGCTCGGTGAATAAAAAATGCGTGGCTTTTCAGTCACGCATTTTTGTTATCATATTGTAATTGACATTATAAAAATACTGCTGTATAATAATGTGTGAATGATTATCAATTATTGGAGTGATAAAATGAAAAATCATACCTGCGAACACTGCGGGGCAATAGTAAAGGGCGATGTCTGCGAATACTGCGGCTGTCCCGCTGAGGAAAAACCTGCTCCGAAAATTGAATACAAACAGGATACAAAAAAATCAAGTCCTGCAAAGAAAACAATTGCCGTTTCGGTTTTGATTTTTATTGCCGTAATATCTGCCGTTACAATAAAAGTAAATGTCAACTCGACAAAAAAAGAATCGGCAAAATACAAATTCGAGCTTTCAAGAGATGAGATGCCGAAAATAGAAGTTCCCGATATAAAAATCCCAGAAATAAAAGTTCCTGAAACAGAAATCCCCAATGCGGAAAAGCCCGTGTTTTCAAAAGCCGATATCACGGGCGAAAGCGGTGTATATCCGAGCGGTACATATCAGATAGGCGTTGACATTCCCGAAGGGAAATACCTGCTTATTTCGGATATGATGTATGAAGATGAACTCCCGACTTTCCCCTACGGAATATATACAGACCCGTTTGCGGAACATGAAATCTGGTTTTCATGGGGGGAATTTTCCGAATATGCCGTGATTGAGGGTGAAGGCTATGTAAGCTTTACGTGGGCGACTGCATACGATATCGAAAAATCAGATGTAATAAACGACCCCTTTTCACGTTCGGGAACTTTCCTTGTTGGGCGTGATTTGCCCGCAGGCACTTATGAAATAGTTTCAACGTCTGATGACGGTCATGCATATTATTCAATATTATCGGATATTTACAAAACAAGTCAGAATGTTCTCATGAGCGGCAATATTGACAGTAAAACGGAAACAAAGGAAATCACTGTCGAGGACGGACAGTATCTCAGTCTTTCATGGGCAAAACTCAAAAAATAAAAGTCGGAATGTTCCGACTTTTATTTGTATTTAATCAAATCTTTTATAACTTCACCTGCAATTATAAGCCCTGCAACGGACGGCACAAAGGCATTTGACCCGGGAATACTTCTCCTGCCGACAATTTTTTCACCTGTATCTCCTGTGGGAGTTACGGGTTTTTCTTTTGAATACACTACTTTAAGATGTTTGACATTTCTGTTTTTCATTTCACGGCGCATAACTTTTGCAAGAGGACACATTTCGGTCTTGTATATATCAGCGACTTCAAAAGCCGTGGGGTCGGTTTTGTTTCCTGCTCCCATTGAGCTTATAACGGGAACACCTGCCTTTTTTGCCTGCATGATTATTTCGATTTTTCCCGTTACCGTATCTATTGCATCAATTACATAGTCATACTGCGAAAAGTCAAAAAGGCTGGCGGTATCGGGCATGAAAAAAGTTTTAAATGCATTTACATTACATTCCGGGTTTATATCAAAAATTCTTTCTTTCATGACATCGACCTTGTATTTTCCGACAGTGCTTTGCAGGGCGATAATCTGGCGGTTTATATTTGTAATGCTCACCGTGTCGTTGTCTATGAGGTCAAGAGAACCGATTCCCGAACGTGCGAGGGCTTCAACGGCATAGCCTCCTACTCCCCCGACACCGAAAACCGCAACCCTTGAATTTTTTAATATCTCCATTGAATCTTTTCCGAAAATTAATTCTGTCCTTGAAAATATATCCATAAAATCCTCTTTTCTTTTATCTTAATACAAGCAAAATCCCCCGTTTTCGGCGGGGGATATTTTTACTTTCTTACGGGTATTTTTTTGATTACAAGTTCATATACGGCTGCGGAGCTTATTATTCCCATAACGCTCTGTGCGATATTTCCGGGGATTCCGACAACAGCATAGCTCCATGAATGATAAATTATCACTTCATAAAGCGTATAGCCTGTTACCATTACAAGTTCAGCCGCAGATGCCGCAATAACCGTTGAGATTATGCCCTTGAAACGGTCTTTTGTAAAATTAAACACATAAAACGAGACAACCGCCATAAGAGCCTTGATGACAAGTGTAACAGGTGCATACATTGTGTAGCCCGATATTATATCCGCAAGAGAAGAACCTATTCCTGCGGCAGCCGCACCGTATGCAGGTCCGAGTACCCATGCGGCAATATTTACTATACAGTCGCCGAGATTAACATAGCCCTTTGTCGGTGTGGGTATCTGTATCATGATTGTTGCGACTGCGGTAAATGCCGCAAGCATGGCGGCAAGCGTCATCATTCTTACTTTGTTGTTCCTGTTAAGATTCATTTAAAACACCTCATATTATTTTACTGCGTCAAATCCCCTTTCAAGGTCTGCAATTATATCGTCAATATGCTCTGTTCCTATTGAAAGTCTTACCGTTGTCGGTGTTATTCCTGCGGAGAGGAGTTCTTCTTCGCTCATCTGTGAATGTGTTGTTGATGCAGGGTGAATAACAAGGGATTTAACATCTGCAACATTTGCAAGAAGCGAGAATAATTCAAGGCTTTCGGTAAATTTCTTAGTTTTTTCGGCATCTCCGTTTATCTCGAAAGTAAATATCGAACCTGCACCGTTGGGGAAGTATCTGTCATAGAGTTCCTTTGCGTTTCCTGTGGCAAGCGAGGGGTGATTTACTTTCTTGACCTGCGGGTGATTTTTAAGAAAACCAACAACTTTCAGAGCGTTTTCAACATGGCGTTCAATTCTCAGGGACAATGTTTCAAGTCCCTGCAAGAGCAGGAATGAATTGAACGGAGAAATTGTTGCACCCTGGTCTCTCATGAGAGTCGTGCGTATTTTCATTACATATGCGACATTTCCGCAAGCCTGAGTAAACACTACTCCGTGGTATGAGGAATTGGGCTTTGAAAGTGTCGGGAATTTGTCATTCTGCGCCCAGTCAAATTTACCGCCGTCAATAATTACACCGCCCATTACAGTGCCGTGACCGCCTATGAATTTTGTTGCGGAATGTACAACTATATCCGCACCGTGTTCAATGGGACGGAGGAGAAAAGGCGTTGCAAAAGTATTGTCAACTATGAGCGGAATACCGTGTCTGTGTGCGATTTCCGAAAGTGCCTCAATATTTGTTATGTCGGAATTGGGGTTTCCGAGAGTTTCCGCATAGAGAAGCTTTGTATTTTCTTTTATGGCTTTTTCAAAGCTTTCGGGGTCTGAGGGGTCTGCAAAAGTCGTTGAAATTCCCTGTTCCCTGAGAGTATTTGCAAAGAGATTGTAAGTGCCTCCGTAGAGATTTGTGGAGGAAACTATGTGGTCGCCTGCGAGTGCTATATTCTGTACAGCATAGGTAATTGCGGCAGAACCCGAAGCCGTTGCAAGTGCGGCAGCACCGCCTTCCAGTGCGGCTATTCTCTTTTCAAAGACATCGGAGGTGGGATTCATAAGTCTTGTATAGATGTTTCCGCCCTCTGTAAGACCGAATCTTCCTGCGGCTGTTGCGGAATCCTTGAAAACATAGGAAGTTGTTGCGTATATCGGAACAGCCCTTGCATCTGTTGCGGGGTCGGGATTTTCCTGTCCTGCGTGAATCTGAATTGTTTCAAATTTATAATTGCTCATATATCATCATTCCTTTTGAATTTTTTGTTTGCAAAATTGATGATAATATGATATCATAGTTATCCTACTTTGTCAATAGGAAATATAAACTTTGCAGGATTTCGTCACAGTCAACTGTTTTTTTACAAAACTGTTGAAAATCTTTTTCGGAAAATATTTTTTATCCCGTATTCCCGAAATATAATTTTACATCAATAATACCGTTTTGTCAAGCATAATATTCTTAACTTTCATTGTTGACATATCAGATAAAATAATGTATAATTATTATAATTAATATGAACGGAGAAATAAAAATATGGACAAATTTCGCAAACAAGCAAAAGAGCTTGTAAAAAAACTTACCCTTGACGAAAAAATCAGACTCATACCCACTCATCAGCTCCCCGTTGAAAGCGTAGGACTTAAAGAATTTAATTTAGGCACAGAGGCGGCGAGAGGTTTTGTGGGCAGAAAAGATGACGAATTTTCAACGGTTTTCCCTCAGCCCGTTGGTCTGGCAGGAACTTTCGACACGGAATTAATGCAGAAACTCGGTGAAATCGCAGGCAGGGAATGTCGTGCATATTACAACGAAAATCCTGAGATAAGCCCCTGTTTCTGGGGTCCTACCGTTGATATGGAACGTGACCCACGCTGGGGACGCACGGAAGAAGCCTACGGCGAAGATGTCTGCCTTGCAGGTGAAATGACAAAAGCCTACACAAAAGGTATGGCAGGATATGATGAAAATTATTTTCTTACAATTCCCACATTAAAGCATTTCTGCGCCAACAACAACGAAGAAAACCGCATTGACTGCAACGCATATCTGCCTTTAAGACTGAAATATGAATATTACTATGCGGCTTTCATGAATGCGATTAAATACGGCGGCGCAAGGAGCGTTATGACCGCCTACAACGAAATAAACGGCTTGCCTGCCATGCTCAACCCCGAACTTAATACAATTCTTAAAGATAAATGGGGGCTTTGGTATACCGTGACGGACGGAGGGGATTTCTCTCAGACAGTTACTTCACACGAATATTATGATTCACATTCGGAAACCCTTGCGGAAGCCCTTAAATGCGGCTGCGACATAATGACAGATGATGATGTTCTTGTAAGAAATTCCGCACTTAAAGCCGTTGAAAAGGGTCTTATATCCGAAGAAGAACTGGATAAAAATATTGAAAATATAATCTACGCAAGACTTAAACTCGGACAGCTTGCGGACGACTGCCCCTATAACAATATCAGAAAAGATATTATAGACAATGATGAGGCAAAAGCAATTAACCTCCGTGCAGCAGAAGAACAGATAGTTATGCTGAAAAACAACGGCATACTCCCGATTAAAAAAATAAAAGGCAAAATAGGCGTTGTCGGTGCGCTCGCCGATGAGAATTTATGCGACTGGTACACGGGAAAATCCCGTGAATCCGTTTCCGTATATGAGGGAATAAAAAGACAGTTCCCCGATAACAGAGTAATTCACGACAGTTTATGGGATATAGTCTGCATAAAAGCTCCAAACCAAAAATATCTCTCCGTACATGAGGACGGTTCTGTATGTGCGGATAAGAATATCCCCGATGAAAGCTGTAAATTTGAGTTTCAGTCATGGGGCGGAGGAAGCATAAACCTCTTTTCCGTTAAATATAAAAAATATCTCCGCTTTGAGGACAATACGCTCAAACTCCACAACAGAAATGTTTATGACTGGTTTACCTTTGAAACATTCAATATTTCGCTGTTTGAACATGATACGATTTTTGAATCATATCTGCATCATCAGAGAATGAAAGCTGACGAAAATGGAAATATTTCCTTTGAGAAAAGAACTGCCGTAAAAGAAGAAAATAAATTTTTCGTTGAAGTTAAAAATTCAGCCTACGACAGAGCCGAAACTATCGCAAAAGAATGTGAATATGTTTTCTTCTGCACAGGAAATCACCCCATGCAGACCGCAAGAGAATGTTACGACAGAAAAACTTTAAGAATGAATGTGCGTGCGGGACTGATTCAGGAAATTTCAAATATCAACAGAAATACCGTCATGATACTTGTTTCAAGCTATCCCTATGCCATAAATACGGAAAACAGACTTACTCCTGCGATATTATATACCACTCACGCAGGTCCGCACCTCGGAACGGTTGTTGCCAATACAATAGTCGGAGAAAACAACCCCGCAGGCAGACTCGCCCTTACATGGTATATGTCAGAACACGACCTCCCCGAAATAACCGACTATGACATAGAAACAAATCAGACTACTTATATGTATTTCAGGGGTACTCCCCTTTATCCGTTCGGATACGGGCTTTCGTATTCGGATTTTGAATACGGCAATTTCACGGCTGAACAGTCCGAAAACGGCATAGACTGCAAAATATCCGTAAAAAATATATCAAATACTGACGGTGACGAAGTTGTGCAGATATATTATTCCGTCCCCGAATCAAAAGTCAGCAGACCAATTAAAAAATTATGTGCATTTGCAAGGGTAAATCTCAAAGCAGGCGAAGAAAAAATTTTAACACTCAGGATTCCCGAACATATCTTGCAGATATATGACACCCACAGCGGAAAAATGCTCACCGAAAACGGAAAATACAAGCTTTTTGCAGGTTCTTCCTCCGCAGATATAAGGCTTGAAACAGAAATAAAAATAAAGGGCGAAAATATCCCCGTGAGAGAGGATTTCTTTGAGGCACAGTATTTCGACAGGGCTGAGGGAATAAAAATATTCTATCTGAAAAATCTGAAAAAATACTGCATAAGGGTCTGCGAATGGTTCGGAATTGCCGAATACAATGATGTGAATTTCAAGGGCAAAAAAACCGTTACTGTAAAAGCTTCTTCATTTGCAAGGGAAAATATACTGTATATCAAACTTTTCGGTAAGGAACTGCAACTGAATCTCAAAGCCTCAGACGGCTATGACGATTTTTCGGAATACTCCGCACAGCTCCCCGAAAATCTCCCCGACAGCGGAAAACTTGCACTGTTTATCCATGCCGATACGGAAATACTTGACATAAAACTTTCGTAACACATAATCCTCCTTCCGCATAGTATATACGGGCGGAAAAAACGCCCGTAATACAAGAGTAAAATTTTTGCCTTGCACTGAAAGTGAACGAAACAAAGTGAAGTGAACGAAAGTGCAAGCCTCAAAAGCGAAAATTTTACGATTTCAGATGGAGGATAAATATGGCTGTTTTCTATAATCAGGCTACAATTTCCTATAACGGAAATGTGGCAAATTCAAATATAGTAACGGGCGAAATAACAGAAGTTCTCTCCGCAGAGAAAAATTCTCTGCATGAAACTTATTCGCCCGACAAACATTCCGTATTCGTCATAAGCATTATAAATTCGGGAACTTCTGATTATACGGGGCTTACAATCACTGATGACCTTGGAGCATATGATTTCGGAACACCCCCCACACAGCTTGTGCCTATGAGTTATGTTGAAAATTCGGTAATGTACTATGTGAACGGCGTTTTACAGACTGCCCCGACTGTTACAAGCGAATTTCCTCTTACAATAGAGGGAATAAACGTCCCCGCAGGCGGAGATGCTGTTATAATTTATGAAACCGTTCCCAATGAATATGCTCCGCTCGGAGAAGGTTCTTCAATTACAAATACCGCCGAAATTACGGGTGTGGGTCTTGCCGAACCGATTTCCGTATCATCAACAATTACTCCCGACACAACGCCAAGACTTGCAATAAGCAAATCTGTTTCGCCGTCATCAGTTCCCGAAAACGGTGTAATAAATTACAGCTTTGTAATACAGAATTTCGGCAGTCTGCCCGTCACCGAACAGGATACTGTAATATTCAGCGATACTTTTGACCCGATTCTCAGCATTGAAAGCGTAACATTCAATAATAATCCGTGGGCTGAAACAACCGATTACACTTACAGCACCGACACAGGTGCATTTGTTTCACAGACAGGAAAAATAACTGTTCCGCCTGCACAGTATGTACAGAATCCCGATACGGGCGAATGGTCTGTACAGCCGGGTGTAAGCACACTGACCATATCGGGAAGTATCTACGGAAACAACGAAAAAATATAACAAAAACAGGGGATTTTTCCCCTGTACATATTATAAAAAACAAGGAGAAAAAACAATGGACAATCTCAAACCAAGATTTCATTTACCCGGATTTATGAATAACCTGAAATTAAATTACTTAATAATCAAAATGATGCAGAATATGCCGGAATATTTCTATGATGTCGAAATAGCGTCTGTTTATGACGCCTTTCCGCCGTCAATGTGGAACGGCGGACGCTGTATAGGCGGAGTTATATGTTCCGATGACTATATAACAGGCGTTGCAAAACTTTTCAACGAAATGGGTATACCCCTGCGTTTTACTTTCACAAATCCCCTTATAGACAAGGAACACCTTGACGACCCTTTCTGCAACAATGTCCTTAAACTGTGCAACAACGGACTCAATGAAGTAATTGTAAATTCGGAAGTTCTCGAAGATTATATAAGAAAAACCTACCCCGAATACAAAATAACAAGCTCAACCTGCAAAAGACTTACAGACCCCGAAAGAGTTGCTCAGGAACTTAACAAGGATTATCATATAGTCGTGCTTGACTATGATTTGAACAACAAATGGGATATCCTCGAAAAACTGCCCCACAAGGAAAAACTCGAAATCCTTGCGGATTCAAACTGTATGCCCAACTGCCCACGCAGAGTTGACGAATACGAAACAGTCGGCAGACAGATGATAGTCTACAACGAACACCTAAAAAAATATCCGAACAAGCCTTTCAGAATGTCAGATTACAGCGACAAAACCATGAGCAATACTTTTAACTGCCCGTCAATGCATATGTCACCGTTTGACGAGAGAAAACGTCCCTATCATGTAAGCCCTGAGCTTATCTTTGAAAAATATCTCCCAATGGGAATACATCAGTTCAAAATTTCGGGACGAGGTTCGTCACACCTCTATGTAATAGAACTGCTAATGTATTACCTTGTAAAGCCTGAGTGCCGTGATGAGGCAAGATTTTTCTATATGCACAATCTTGAAAAAAACGGCGTTGTAAAAATTGATAATGTTTAATAAGTTAAAATAACAGGAAAATTTTAAATTATGATATATAATGATATTTTAAAAGAAATAATTTTAAACTGCAAAAAAGATGTTGAA
>JAFYFU010000071.1 GCA_017543595.1 Ruminococcus sp.
AATATTGCTGACGGTATTCTTCGTTCACTCATCACAGTTGTTGAATAATTGCACTTCATTGTTTAAGGAGGCGGTCAGATGAATAAAGTTATTTTGATGGGCAGACTTACTGCCGACCCCGAATACAGGCAGAACCAGACGGGCAGTGTTTCATGCAGAATAAGAATTGCCGTAAACAGACGTTCTGTTGATAAGAATACAGGCGAAAGACAGGCAGATTTCATTAACTGTACTGCGTGGAATCAGACTGCTGAGTTCGTAAACCGTTATTTCCGTAAGGGAAGCATGATAATGGTTGAGGGTACTCTCAGAACAGGCAGTTATCAGGACAAGAATCACCCTGATGTTACCCATTATACCACCGAGGTCTGGGCTGAAAATGTTGAGTTTACAGGCTCTAAGGCTGAAACAGGCACTAACGGCGGTAATTTCCAGAATAACTACGGCGGTAACGGCTATCAGAACAACGGCGGTTACAATAATAATAACGGCTACAATAACAACGGTTATAACAATTCAAATAACTATTCCGCTCCGACTCCGCAGCAGCCGCAGAACAATGACAGTATGTCATACGGCAGCAACAGCGACTTTGAAGAAATTATCAGTGATGGAGACGTTCCGTTCTGAAAACATTACTAAGATAGGAGGATAAAGGAAATGCCAATGGATAAGGAAAGAAATCCCCGTCCCGCTAAGAAACCCCGTAAAAAGGTTTGTATGTTCTGTGCCGACAGAATTGAGAGAATTGACTATAAAGACCTCAATAAACTCAGAAAGTGCATGACTGAGAGAGCTAAGATTCTCCCCAGACGTGTTACAGGCACTTGTGCATTCCACCAGCGTGAACTTACCGTTGCTATCAAGAGAGCAAGACATATCGCTCTTCTCCCTTATGTAAGCGACTGATTATAAAAAATATTACAGACTGTGTGGCTTTGCCATGCAGTCTTTTTGTATAGTGAAAGGAGTTTTATGGATAATATAACGGAATTTGATTTTCATTTGCTTGAAATGATAAGCAGTATCAGAAATGATGTGCTTACACCGATAATGAAAATCCTTACCTATATCTCAAATGGCGGTATTATATGGATTTTGATATCTTTTATTATGATTGCATTTCCCAAAACACGGAAAATAGGAATTTGTGCGATGGCTGCCCTCGCATTGGAATATATTATCGGCGACTGCTGTATTAAATATCTGATTGCAAGGGACAGACCCTTTATACAGCACCCGTGGATAGATACAATTATAAATCACCCGTCAGGGTATTCGTTCCCGTCAGGTCATACAGGTGCGGCATCTGCTGCGTCCGTGACTGTATTTATTCAGAATAAAAAAATCGGAATCCCGCTGATGATACTTGCAGTCGGAATAATATTTTCAAGGCTTTATTTCTGCGTACATTTCCCGACAGACATAATGGGCGGAATTATTAACGGAACGATATGGGCGATTGTTTCATACATAGTTATAAATAAAATTTCCGAAAAAAGAAAACAGTCGGTCAATGACTGACAAATATAAGGCTGCGTAATATTCGCAGCCTTTTTTATATCTCATAACGGCAGAGAAACCGTAAAAATATTGTATCCGTTCACGCTTTCAGCCCATATTTTTCCGCCGTGTCCCTCAATTATGCTTTTTGCTATGGAAAGTCCAAGCCCGTAACTTCCGTTATTGTTTCTTGATTTGTCAACACGATAGAATCTCTTGAAAATATTCTGACATTCTTCCTTTGAAAGAGGTGTTCCAAGACCCGAAACCGAAAGAATACAGTTTCCCGATTGTTTTTTAAGAGTTATTGTCACTTTGTCGGCAGGGTCTGAGTATTTCAGCGCATTGTCAAGGAGAATTTCCGCAACCTGTCTGAGTTTGTCCCTGTCGCCATCAATTTCCGTATTTTCTTCAATATCAGCCGAAAGTTCGGTGTTATTCTCATAAAACAGCGGTTCAAAAGGCAGTATGCAGTCATTTACAAGACTGCTGAAATCAAATTTTTCTTTCTTTATTTGAGTGTTGCTGTTGTCAAGCCTTGCAAGTTCGAGGAGACTTTCAACAAGTCCCCTCATTCGCTTTGATGTTGAGAGAATATTTCTTGTAAAATTTTCCCTGTCGTCCTCAGTGTAATTTTTATCGCTCATCATTTCGGCATTTGTTATTATAACTGTCAGGGGGGTTTTGAGTTCGTGCGAAGCGTCCGCTATAAACTGTTTCTGTTCGTTCCATGTTTTTTCAACGGGCTTTGTCACCCATTTTGCAAGAATAAGGCTGATGACAAAGAAAATAACATATCCGACAGCACCCGTTACAATGGAATTTCTGACAAGTCCTTTCATCATAGCCTTTTCGCTTGACACATCTGCGAAAACGATTGTTCTGTTGTTGGCTGATTTCATGAAGCGCAGGTCATATTCAGTAATAATCCCGTATTCTTCATCACTTTGATTAACTGTTTTTACAAGTTCGTCAAGCCTGTCCGTAAAGTAATAATCATTTCCGTAGGTTGTAATTTCGCCGTTTTCAGATATGTTGACTTTGAAAAACGGCAGGCGGATATTTTCGGGCATGGGTTCGGGCATATTATCGGGGGCTTTTCTTTCGGAAAGTTCGGGCGGTCTGAACGCAAGCGACCTCATCATCTGTAAACTTTCCCTTTCGGCGGTCTGCCGTATTTACGGATAAAAAAGGAGTTTTTTAAAATGAGTTTCAATGATATCTTTAAGTCAAACTTTCTGGAAAATGTAACAAGTGTAAGTATTCTCGATATGGCAATTGCGCTTGTTCTCGCTTTCGGTCTCGGAATGTTCATATTCCTTGTATACAAGAAAACATATTTGGGCGTTATGTACTCCACAAGTTTCGGAACAACTCTCGTTGCCCTCACTATGATAACAACTGTTGTTATCCTCGCAGTCACAAGCAATGTTGTACTTTCTCTCGGTATGGTCGGTGCGTTGTCTATCGTCCGTTTCAGGACAGCCATAAAAGAACCGCTTGATATAGCGTTTCTGTTCTGGTCAATAGCTGTCGGAATCGTTCTCGCTGCGGGAATGATACCCCTTGCAGTTATAGGAAGTATAATTATAGGCGTTATCCTCCTTGTATTCGTAAACCGCAAAGCCCATAAAAATCCTTATATAGTTGTTGTACGCTGTGACGGTCACGACAGCGAAACAAAGGCAAAATCTTTCCTTGACGGCAAAACAGAAAGATGTGTGGTGAAAAGCAAGACCGCACAAAAAGGCTCTGTTGAACTCAATATGGAAATAAGACTCAAAGACGACAACACGGATTTTGTCAATACTCTTGCCGATATGGAAGGCGTTTCAAGTGCCGTTCTTGTAAGCTATAACGGCGATTATATGGGATAAGGTGATAGAATGTCAGCACATAAAAACATAGACAGGATATGCATAATAATCACGGCTTTAAGCCTTGTTATTGCACTTGTTTTCTGTAACGGAAAGGCTCTCGGCATAGGTACGACTGCCCATGCCGCAGGCTATGAAAACCGCCTTTTTGACCATTCAAAAGTTCACACAATTGACATTGTTATAAACGACTGGGACAAATTCATTGAAACCTGCGAAAGCGAAGTATATTCCGCCTGCAATGTAATAATTGACGGTGAAGCCGTGAAAAATGTAGGTATCAGGGGAAAGGGCAATACTTCCCTCAGTTCCGTTAAAAATATGGACAGCAGCCGTTACAGTTTTAAAATAGAATTTGACCAGTACGAAAACGGAAAGACCTATCACGGACTTGACAAATTATGCCTTAATAATATAATTCAGGATAACACCTATATGAAAGATTATATAGCATATACCCTGATGAATGATTTCAATGTTGATTCTCCGCTTTGCAGTTATGCCTATATCACGGTAAACGGCGATGACTGGGGCTTGTATCTCGCAGTTGAGGCAATAGAGGATTCTTTCCTTGAAAGAAATTACGGCAGCAATTACGGAGAACTCTACAAACCCGACAGCATGAGTTTCGGCGGCGGCGGTCCCGGAAACGGAAAAGATTTCAGCATGACGGATTTCATGAACGAAAACAGCGACAAATCGGAAGATTCCGAAAATAGTTCCGAAAATAATTCGGAAGATTCAACAGAATCTTTCAAAAATAAAGATATGCCCGATTTTGGCGGAAATATGCCTGACTTTGACGGAGAAATGCCCGATTTTTCAGACTTTGACCCCTCGGAAATGTTCGGCGGAGATATGCCTGATTTCGGAGGCGGTGAAGGCGGATTCGGCGGCGGTTTCGGCAGGGGCAGCGATGATGTAAAACTTAAATATATTGATGACGATATAGACAGCTACACTAATATTTTTAACAATACAAAGACAGACGCAAACTATGCCGACAAAAAACGCCTTATAAAATCCCTTAAAGCCCTCTCCGAACAGTCAGACCTCGAAAATACTCTCGATATTGAGGAAGTTATAAGATATTTTGTCGTTCATAACTACCTCTGCAACGGCGACAGCTACACGGGACAAATGATTCACAATTATTATCTCTATGAGGAGAACGGACAGCTTTCAATGATTCCTTGGGATTATAACCTCGGTTTCGGTTCATTTCAGGGCGGAAGTGCCTCATCTTCCGTAAACTCTCCCATTGATACACCTGTTTCGGGGGATATGAGTGACCGCCCAATGGTTTCATGGATATTCGACAACGAAGAATATACGGAAATTTATCATAAGCTTTTCAGCGAATTTATCGAAAGTACGGATTTTTCAAAGCTTGTTTCGGATACAGCGGAACTTATTGACGAATATGTTGAAAAAGACCCCACTAAATTCTGCACCTATGAAGAATTTGAAAAAGGCGTTGAAACTATGAAACAGTTCTGTACTCTCCGTGCCGAAAGCGTAAAAGGTCAGCTTGACGGTTCTGTTTCCTCGACTTCTGACGGACAGAAAGCAGACAGTTCAGCACTTATTGATACAGGAGATTTGGACACTTCCGATATGGGTTCAATGAATAACGGCGGTTTCGGCGGCGGAAATATGCCGAGTTTCGGAAAAGACAGCGAATCGTCTGTTTATCAGACGGGAAATTTAAAATTTTTAAATAATGATTCTGCGCCCGATATGCCGAACGGATTTGACCCGAACAATATGCCCGATGACTTTGACCCCTCACAGTTCGGCGGAAATATGCCGAACGGCAAAAACGATAACAGTTCGGAAAACAGCGAAACGGAAGAAATTTCAACAGACAGCGGTTCGGAAGAAAAAACAAACGGAAATTTTGAAAGACCCGAAAAATCAGGGGAAAGACCTCAGATGAATGATTTCCCCATGAACGGAAGTTCACAGCAGGACAACACCACAGAATATATTTTACTCGGTATATCTGCGCTTGTTCTTCTTCTCGGTCTTGGATTTGCATTTAAGTTTAAAAGATAATATATAAAAAACAGGCAGATACCGCAATAAGTATCTGCCTGTATTATTATTCTTCTGTTGGTCTGCCGCTGTTTGCGGGAATGGGTTTCATAGTCGGGAAAAGGAGTACATCTCTTATTGATGCGCTGTCAGTGAGGAGCATAACAAGTCTGTCAAGTCCGAAACCAAGTCCGCCCGTGGGAGGCAAACCGTATTCAAGAGCTGTTATAAAGTCTTCATCAACTTCTGCGTTTGCGCCCTGCGCCCTCTTAGCCTCAACCTGTTTTACAAATCTTTCTTTCTGGTCAATGGGGTCATTGAGTTCGGAGAAAGCGTTGCCCATTTCACGGCAGTAAATAAAGTATTCAAAACGCTCCGTAAATGCAGGATTTGAAGGTTTTCTCTTTGCAAGGGGAGAATTTTCAACGGGGTAATCGTAAATAATTGTAGGCTGAATGAGTTTTTCCTCAACGAAAGCATCAAAGAACGCTATGAGTACATGACCCTTTGTAGCGTTTTCGCCCTCATCAACTTCAACGCCTTTTTCCTTTGCGACAGCCCTTGCTGCTGCATCGTCAGCCCAGTCGTTATAGTCAACACCTGCGTATTTCTTGACAGCCTCAACCATTGTAAGGCGTTCCCAAGGACTTTCGAGGTCAATTTCAATGCCCTGATAGTTGATTTTTGCAGTTCCGCAGACATTCTTTGCGATTGTGCGGTACATATTTTCAATCAAATCCATCATGCCTATGTAATCTGTATAAGCATGATACATTTCGACAGATGTAAATTCGGGGTTGTGGGAAGTGTCCATTCCTTCGTTTCTGAAAATACGTCCTACTTCGTAAACTCTGTCGAATCCGCCGACAATAAGTCTTTTGAGATAGAGTTCGGTTTCTATTCTCATGTACATATCAATGTCAAGAGTATTGTGATGTGTAACGAAAGGTCTTGCAGCCGCACCTATTTCAAGTGTATGAAGTACGGGGGTATCAACTTCCGTATAGCCGAGATTGTCGAGATAATTTCTGACTTCTCTTGTTATCTGACTTCTCTTGACGAAAGTGTCTTTAACTTCGGGGTTTACGATAAGGTCAAGATATCTCTGGCGGTATCTCATATCACGGTCTTTAAGTCCGTGCCATTTTTCGGGGAGGGGGAGAAGTGATTTTGAAAGCAGGTGAATACTCTTTGCATGGATTGAGATTTCGCCTTTCATTGTGCGGAATACAAAGCCCTCAACGCCGATTATATCGCCGATATCCCATTTTTTCTTAAACTCTTTGAAAAGTTCTGCGCCGATATCGTTTGAACGGACATAAACCTGAATCCTGTCGCTTGCGTCACGGACATCAATGAAATTAGCTTTTCCCATATTTCTCCAACTCATGATACGTCCTGCAATACGGACAGTATTTTCATGGAGTTTTTCAAGACCCTCTTTGAGTTTTTCCTCATCACCGTTTGACTCGGCAGTTATTTTTGCCTCATCTTCTTCATACTGTGCCTTTAAATCGGCAGCCTTTCCCGTAACGTCAAACTTTGTAATCTGATAGGGGTCAAATCCGCCCTCACGCAGAGATGCAAGCTTGTCAAGTCTGTCTTTCTTCAATATGTTTATATCCTGTTCTTCCTGAACGGGATTTGTCTGATTTTCGCTCATTATATATTTCCTTTCGGTTGATTATTTTGAAATGTTGATTACTTCAAAGCGGAGTTCTCCGACAGGTGCTTCAACTATGAAAACATCGCCGACTTTTTTCTTCATGGCAGCTTTTCCGATAGGTGATTCATCGGAGATAAGACCGTTCTTTACATCAACGTGGTTTGTGCCTACGATTGTGAAAGTTTCGATTTTGTCGCTGCCCTGTCTTTTTATCTGGATTTTTGAACCCATACCTATTTCATCAACAGAGATATTTGAATCCTCGATAATTTCGGCATTGTCGATAGTGTATTGAAGTTCCATGATATGGGCTTCAAGGATAGCCTGTTCGTTTTTAGCCTCATCATATTCGGCATTTTCGGAAAGGTCGCCGTAGGAACGTGCAACTTTAAGACGTTCTGCGACTTCCTTACGTTTATTGATTTTGAGGTCATCAAGTTCCTCAACGAGTTTTTCGTAATTTGACCTTGACATCTGTTTAGCCATAATATACATCTCCTTAGCGGTATTTAATAGTAACATAATAATTATAGTATAATTCGGGAAAAAAGTCAAGACATATTTTTATATTCTTCAAAGCAATATAATTTTAAAAAAATTTTATAATCCTCTTGACAAATGAAATTTTATCTGTTATACTGTGTATAACAGTATATATACAGTATGACAAGGAGTACCCCATGAAAATTGTAATTAAAAATAAGTCCGAACTGCCTATCTATGAACAGATAGAACAGCAGATGAAATCCCAGATACTTGACGGAATCATCAAAGAGGACGAACAACTGCCCTCTATCCGTCAGCTTGCCCGTGACCTTAAAATAAGCGTCATAACCGTGACCCGTGCCTATAATGACCTCGCAGATGAGGGATTTATAATTTCTGTCGCAGGAAAAGGCTATTTCACTGCCCCAAGAGATAATGAACTTATGCGTGAACGTATGCTTTTTGAAATGGAGGACGGTCTGCAAAAAGCTGTAACCAACGGACGGAACGCAGGGCTTTCAGATGATGAAATTGTCAGTGCCTTGAAAAAATTTATGGAGGAGTAAAAAATGGAGAATATTCTTGAAATTAAAAATCTTAATAAATCCTATGAGGATTTCGCCTTGAAAGATATAAGTTTTTCCCTGCCGAAAGGCTATATCATGGGCTTTGTCGGACAGAACGGCTCAGGAAAGACCACAACTATACGCTCAATTCTGAACATGGCTAAAATCGACAGCGGAAAAATAAGCGTTTTCGGACTGGACAGCGTAACGGATACTATCGCCATAAAAGAAAGACTGGGTGTGGTGTTTGACAGCCTTTATCTTGCGGAACATCTCAATATAAAACAAATCGAACAACAGCTTAAACCTTTTTACAAGGACTGGGACAGCAAGGAATTTTTCAGCAGGGCAAAAGAATTTGACCTCCCCGAAAAAAAGAAAATAGGCGATTTTTCAAAGGGTATGAAAATGAAACTCATGATAACAATTGCACTTTCCCACAAAGCTGAACTTATAATTCTCGATGAACCGACAAGCGGTCTTGACCCTGTTGCCCGTGATGAACTTCTCGATATTCTTGCCGAATACATAGAGGACGAAAACAGGGGAGTATTATTCTCAACGCATATAACCGCAGACGTTGAAAGAATCGCAGACTATGTAACTATTCTGCATGACGGAAAAGTCTGGTATACGGGCGAAAAAGACGAACTAACCGAAAAATACGCCGTAATCAAGGGTGCGGAAAAAGATATCCCGCAGAAATTAAAAGAAAAATTAATAGGTTTCCATGCGTACAGAAACGGTTTGAGGCATTAATAAAAACAGATGACCTTGCAGGTGTTTCGTCCGAACTTGAATACGAAAAGGCAAGCATTGACGAAATTCTCGTCTACATAGCAAAGGAGGATAAAAATGAAAGACATTCAAAAAGTAATGAGACTTGATTTCCTGACTGCAAAACCGTCAGCCATGCCTGTTTTTGTTTTTGTTGTTTTATTGTGTTTCGGAATGAGTTTGTTTTTTGCTCCCTTGTTATGTGCATATATAATATTCGGGGCTATGGTTTTTGTGATACCTTTGCAGGGAATAGCCGACAAAAACGGATTCAACAAACTTTACGGAATGATTCCTGTCAGGAGAAAAAATATCACACGTGCGAGATTTTTATATATTTTCCTTGTGCATTTCATAACGGAAATAATTGAGATTATTCTGGCTTTAATATCAATAAACCTTAAATTATACAGGTTACTGCCAAATCAGGACGGCGAAATGTTACAGATGATAGAGGACAGTTTTAATGACAATCATCTGACTTTTACAATAATAATCGGTATGTTTGGATTTTTCTGTTTCTGTTTTTCATACATGGAAATGATGGGGCAGATTTTCGGCAGAGAAAACGAAATGAAAATCCTCACAATAAGCATAAGTGTTTTTGTGGGACTTATAGTCGGATTTTTACAGCTTTCGGAACACGGTATTATCCCGATTTTTTTACTTCCGAGTATGCCGTCAAGCATTTCGGGAAAAATTATTCTTGCCGTTTCGGGAAATGTACTGAATTTTATAATATGTACTGTTTTCGGAGAAATAACGGCAAATAAATTATCAAAGCGTGAACTTTAATTAAAGGGGGGCTTGGGGGGATAAAAGCCGCCCCTTGACACAATGAACGAAAAAATCTTTGATTTTTGAGTGAATGTGTCAAGCACCAAAGGGCGGCTTCCCCCCATTTTAAATATTGAGGAAATTTTTGCCCTTGTGCTGAAAGTGAACGTAGCATAGCGGAGTGAACGAAAGCACAAGACTACAAAAGGCAAAAATTGACGATTTTAAATAAGGAGGTTATCATGAAAGCTTATTTGAAAAAATTATCAGACCTGATACATAATGATATTATCACTATGAACGGCGGAAAAAATAATGTCAGGGGCATAGTTGTACTTATATCTGTAATGTTCGGTGCTATGGGATTTTTTGTGTCTCCAATTGCAGGAGTCTACTGCCCCTTTGAATTTGGCTGTTTCTTTGTGCCTATGATTTTTCAGAATGAACAGAAATATCACAGCGAAAAAATGTACAGCGTTCTCCCGATAGAAAGAAAAGATTTGGTGCGTTCGAGATTTATTCTCACTGTCGGGATTTATACGATAATGTCGGCATTGTTTTATATTCTCATGCTGATTTCCATGAAACTTGGATTGTATGTAAAGGTTATGGATAATGAAGATATTATGGATATGATGTTAAGAGGACTGCCCGGATTTTCAAAACTCGGATTTTTTAACGTTATTTATTTCACATCATTTACAATAGGACTTACGCTGAGTTCATCGGCACTGAGAAAATATTTCAGTGACGGCAAATCAGTAATCGCAAGTGTCGGCATGACCAATATGAAAAAGGCAGGCAAAGGAGAAATTTTCATGGGTGTCTTCATAGTTTTGCTGATAGTTTTATATGCCCTTGTGATTTCGGGAATAATTCCGCTTGGTTCTGTTGCACTGCTTATAATTCAGGTATTTTTACAGCTTGCACAGACCGCTGACGGATTTCTTCTCGGTTCGGTAGTAATATCATTGGGTGTATTTTCCATGATTTACAAATATATCTGCACTCTGCTTGAATATGAAGTAAAAGAACTGTAAAGGGGGATTATTATGAAATTATTTAAGAAATTCACGGCTGTTTTATGTGCAGGGCTTTTATTTTCTTCATGTAATTTAACTGCAAAGGCTGAGGAAGAAATAACTCTCCCGTCAGGAAAAAGCCTTAACAATTTTATAACAGAACTCGGAGAAAAAAATACTTCCCTGTCGGCAGATAGTGATGACCCCTCTTTTGCGTCTGCGGAAGTAGGCGTTTTCAGGGGCGATGAAATATTGTACACAGGTTATTTCGGAAAGACAGACATAAAAAATAATATTCCTGCCGATGAAAATTCCGTCTATGAATGGGGCAGTATTTCAAAAACTTTTATATGGGTCAGTGCCATGCAGTTGTGGGAGCAGGGAAAACTTGACCTTGACAAAGATGTAAGGGAATATCTCCCTGACGGTTTCTTTCAGCATTTGTCCTATGATGAGCCTATTACTATGATGAACCTTATGAATCACAATGCAGGCTGGCAGGAAACTACCCGCCCCATTGAAGTAAAAAACGAAAATGAAGTTTTACCGCTGAAAGAGGCTTTGCAGGCAATTGAACCAGTACAGATAAATCCTCCCAATAAAACTATGGCTTATTCAAATTACGGTGCGGCAGTCGCAGGCTATGTTGTGGAATGTGTGAGCGGTATGGATTTCTGCGATTATGTTCACGAAAATATTTTAGAACCCCTCGGAATGGAACATACTGCTATAAATCCCACTCACAGCGACAATGATTATGTCTGTGAACAGAGGAAAAAAACAAGGAGTTACAAGACGGGTATGCAGACTGTTGACCTCGGAAACAGGTTAAATTATATTTCTGCATATCCCGCAGGTGCGGCAACAGGTA
>JAFYFU010000072.1 GCA_017543595.1 Ruminococcus sp.
AATGCTTTTACAGAGCCTTTTGTGCTTGATGCTGAAATATTTGATATTGTTGAAAATATGAAAACAAGATTGGAGTAAAAAATGAGCGAACATAAGATAGATGTTATGTGGGACGATGCACCTGTAGATGTATCAACGGAAGTAAATTTTATCTGGTCTATCGCCAATAAATTGAGAGGTACATATCAGAGTGACAAGTACAAGGACGTTATCATTCCTATGGTCATTATCCGCCGTTTTGAGTGTGCCTTGGAAGAAACAAAGCAGGCTGTTGTTGAACAGTACAAGAAAAATCCTACCTATCCTGCCAAGGCAATGTGCCGTGTATCAAAGTATCAATTTTTTAATACAAGCGAATATACCCTTGCAGAACTGATTAACGATTCTGAACATCTCGCTGAAAATTTCCGAAGCTATATTGAGGGGTTTTCTGCCAATGTGCAGGATATTATCAAGAGCCTTGACTTTGACAAACAAATTGATAAAATGGATAAAAATAACCGTCTTTTGTCTGTTGTTAAGGCATTTTCAGAACTTGACCTGAATCCTGTCACAATTGATAATATCAAAATGGGTTATATTTTTGAGGAGCTTATCAGAAAATTCTCCGAAAATGCCGAAGCCGGCGACCATTACACTGGAAGAGATATTATCAAACTCATGGTCAATATCCTGCTTGCAGAGGGCTGTGACGATATTTTCGATGACCACAAGGAAATTACCATTCTTGACCAGGCAGCAGGAACAGGCGGTATGCTCTCAACGTCTTACAATTTTATTCACAGATACAATCCAACTGCAAATGTTCGTCTGTTCGGACAGGAAATTAACCCTGAATCCTATGCGATGTGCGTGGCTGAAATGCTTATCAAGGGGCAGAATGCTGACAATATTCGCCTGCAGGATACTATGAAAGCTGATTGCTTCCCTGACAGACAGATGCGTTTCGTCATTGAAAATCCGCCTTTTGGTACGCCGTGGGGCGGTAAAGACGCTGCTGAGGGCGTTGAGCAGGCTGTCAAGGAAGAAAATCAGAAAGGCTTTGACGGTCGCTTTGGTGCAGGACTGCCAAGTTCAGGTGATATGCAGTTGCTCTTCATTCAGTCAGCTGTGAACAAAATGGACGATGTTCTTGGCAGAGCTGCTATTATTGAGAACGGTTCACCACTGTTTTCAGGCGGTACTTCATCGGGTGAAAGCCAAATCAGAAGATATTTGCTTGAAAATGATTTGATTGAAGCCATTATTGCACTCCCTGTGGATTTGTTTTATAATACCGGAATTGCTACTTATATCTGGGTGCTGTCCAAAAATAAGCGTCCTGAAAGAGAAGGTTATATTCAGCTTATAGATGCAGGTTCTATCTTCCATAAGCTTCGCAAAGCACTCGGCAATAAGAAAAACGAAATCAGCCCCGAAGACCGCAGTGCCATCACAAAGCTGTATGCAGACTTTGCGGAGAACGAATACTGCAAAATTTACAGCAATACAGAGTTCATTTATCGTGAATATACCGTTATGCAGCCCTTGCAGAGAAGCTATGCAATCACAGAAGAACGTATTCAGGCTATGCTTTCAAAAGGTTCATTGTCCTCGCTGTATGACCCTGCAAAAGTCGCTGAACTTGAAAATGCTGAGGAACTCTCCGGCAAAGACTTCAAGAAACTCGAAAATTTCCGAAAGAATCAGCCTGTTTATGAAAATATTCTTTCTGCTTTACAGGCTCATATTTCCGATAAGGTCTAT
>JAFYFU010000073.1 GCA_017543595.1 Ruminococcus sp.
CCTCTTTATTTTCTGAGAGTTTCTGTACTTTAAGAGTATACTTATATGTCCAATTTGAGTTGTCTGAATCTTCAACAGCAAGCTTTACAACATTTGTGTCAAGGGATTTAAGTGTGGCATCTGAGTATACTGTGTAGTTCTTTCCGCTTTCAAGTGTATAAGTACCGCCATCACCGGAGACAACGCCCACTACGCTCAGACCGGACGGAAGTGTTACAGTAGCAGTGCTAACTTCTTTCAAAGTGACTGTATGATCAGCATACCAGCCGTTCATATTAACACCCCAGTCATCCTGAACTACTGAAACCACCTTATACGCCTTGCCGTTCGGAATCGTGTAGTTTGAATGACCTTTGGCTTTTAAAATACTTCCTTTGTCATCTAAAACTCTAAGGTCACTACTATTGTTAGTGTTGTAAGGTGTTATAATCACACCTTCATAGAGAACGTCATTAGTTTCCAAATCATTTACGGCATGACTTCCGGTTGTGTAATCCGTTGCACTTGCAACCATGGCTACATTACTGAGAACGGGTACTGCCGCACTGACAGGCATATAAGCCGCAACCGAAACCATTGCCAAAGCTCCTGCCATTGTCCTTTTAATCATGTTGTTCTTTTTCATCTTCTTTTCCTCCTGTTGATAAAAATTTGCGTCAAACGCATATCAGGTTCGGCACTCTGCCTCCCCTCAGTTTATATCGGGGTTTATCAACCGACCCCTTGTCTATGTTTTGTATTATACCATACCATTTCAGAAAAGTCAAGAGGATTTTATAAATTTCTATATACAACCATTGACAAAAATTAATGTTGAAATTTGTTTTTTTTATACAACTATTACTGTTTTCCTGCGAAAATAAGGCATAAAGCCAAATGACGAAAAAGAATATGTAAACATTTTGTGAACATTATATTACCATATTTTTAATTTTCAGCCATATAATATTCCTTATACCACTCCGCAAAATTTCTCAGACCCTCTCTTATTGAAATCTGCGGTCTGAATCCGAAATCTCTTTCAAGTGCAGTGGAGTCCGCACACGTAACGGAAACGTCACCTGCCTGCATGGGGACAAGTTCCCTGTGCGCCTCAAAATCGTAATCCTGCGGAAGAACGCCTGCCCTGACGAGTTCTTCGCTAAGGGTACGCACATAGTCGAGCAGACTTTCGGGCTTTCCTCCGCCTATATTGTATACGGCATAAGGCGGTATGGGCAGACCGTCCTCACCTTTTTTCTTTTCGGGGGGATTTTTCATGACCCTGAAAATTCCCTCAACGATATCATCAACATATGTGAAATCACGCTTGCAGTTGCCGTAATTAAAAATTTTAATTGTTTCGCCGTTCACGAGCTTATTTGTAAAGCCGAAATAAGCCATATCGGGACGACCCGCAGGACCGTAGACAGTAAAAAATCTAAGACCCGTTGACGGGATATTATAAAGCTTTGAATAGGCGTGGGCAATAAGTTCATTACTTTTTTTGGTAGCCGCATAGAGTGAAACAGGGGTGTCAACCTTGTCATCGGTGCTGAAAGGGACTTTTTTATTTCCGCCGTAAACGCTTGACGAACTTGCATAGACAAGGTGTTCAACGGGATAATTACGGCAGGCTTCAACTATATTGTAAAAACCGACTATATTCGAGCTGATATAGACATCGGGATTTTCGATTGAATGGCGGACACCTGCCTGTGCGGCGAGGTTCACGGCAACATCAAAGCCGTATTTTTCAAAAATGCCGAAAATAAGGGACTTATCCGAAATATCCCCCCTGATAAATTCAAAATTGGGATATTTAAGCAATTTTTCAAGCCTGTATTCTTTGAGGGAAACATCATAGTAATCGTTCATATTGTCTATGCCGATAACGCTTGCTTCCGGACATTCTTTCAGAACACGTTCCGTAAGATTTGAGCCGATAAATCCCGCAGAACCTGTGATTAATATTTTTTTCATTCTGTACACCGCCTGTTTTAATAAATTTTTTATCTTGTAATTTCACTTCTGAAAAATTATTTTTTTAACTTTGATTTTATTTTACCTGCAATAACTAACGTGTTTTGACTGTAAAATATTAAATTAACGATTATAACTACCACCAGCCAGCAGACAAACACTTCCGCCGCCTGTATTGCAAAACCGCCGTAAGAAATGTACAAAAGCGGTATTTTAAAGGTCAGGGCAACGGCAATAAGCACCGTAATCAAGTCAACACCGCACTGTTTCAGGAATTTTTTAAAATCCCAGCAGATAATATTTTTTGAATTATACCAAGCCATCCAGATTGTCTGATAAAACATAGCCGAAAGAGTTCCGATTGCAACGCCTACCAAGCCCCAGACCGCCACAGTTCCGACAGAAATTACTATGTTCATAATCATGGCAACTATATAATTTTTCTGAGTCTGTTTATAATGACCTGCCGCAAGTATCAGCGTATTATAGGGAAGTCTGAGACAATGCCCGGCATTTGCGGCGGTAATAAGCACAGCAAACAGTGTATTTATGTATTCCGCATCTGTTACGCCTCTTGTATAAACCCTTATAAAAGGAATTATAAGCACGCCCGTACAGCCGAAAATAAGTGTTGTACCCGTATGAAGCGACCATTCAACATAAGAAAAAAACGATTCAAGTTTTTTAAATTCTTTTTTTGCGAGCATTTCCCCCATAAGCGACTGAAAACCGCTCGACATGGAAAGCAGGACATTTTTTACACCTGTTATGACAAAATTGTAAGTACCGTAAATAGAAACATTTGCATAGCCCGAAAACAGAGTAAGCACAATGGTATCAGTTCCGCTGAGTACATACGAAGCGGCGTGCTGAGCCATACCGTTCCATTTTTGTTTTATTGGTTCTTCCGTGTAGGTTATTTTTCTGTTTATATTATAGTTTTTCCTGACATACCATTCAAGGTACAGTGGACGCATAAGGAAAATAAGTGATGTGGTAAGCCTTACTGTCTGAATTGCAAAACCGAGTTTTATAAGAACAACGCAGGCAATTGTATTCAGCACAAGGGTTATTATGGAAATAATGCCCTGAACATAGGCTTTCTGATGGGCTTTCAGTAGCAGAGTGTTTACTATTCCGAAATAATACTGTGCAAAGGAACTTATGCATATTGCACCGATAAGCGTATCGGTGAAAAAAAAGTCGAAATCGGTCTTGATAAACGGATATAAAAAAAGCAGAACAATTACATATGCAAGGAATATTGCAGCTATGCGCCTGAAAAATTTTTTTGCTGAAACATATATTCTGCTTATGGAATCATTGTCATTTTCCGCAAGGGGCTTGTAAAGTGTTGACTGAACAACAGAGCCGACACCGAGGTCAAGAAGCGTAATTATTCCGAGGAAATCCGAAACAGAGCCGACAAGACCGTTTACTTTTGAACCATAAGTTTTAATTATAAGCCTTGGAAGTATCAATCCGCATAAAACGGTTGTAATCTGTAAAACAAACGGGACAAAAGTATTGTAAACTAACTTTTTTTCTCTTGATTTTGTCAATCAATCACCGCCTCTTTTTGGGGAGCTTTAAAAAGCTTCCGACTTTGTAATCCCATACATCAGGCGAAAAACCGCCGAAACCCGATGCAGGGAAAAAAGTCAGTTCGCCGAAGTACATTTTCTTGTTTATCTCATAAAAATCAACTCTGACAAAGGGAATACCCTTTGAAAGTACAGCCGCTTTTTCTTTCATTTCCTCAAAAGTACAGGGAACAGGTATCGGAAATTTGCTTGGAGGAAAAGGTTTTCCCGAATCGGAAAGCTTTGTGAAATCCTGTCTTTTCCATTCCATGTCGAAAAAATCCATTGTTTCGCAGCTTGTCCTGTCGGAAATCACCTGACAATAGACGGGTTTGCCGTCAAAGCAGAAAAATTTATAATCCCTGAGTTCGGAAGTTTCCGAATCCTTCATAAATTTTTCGGCAATTACAAGCGGTTTAACATTTTTATAGGGCCATTCACGACCCGCAAGATAAAAATTCTTTCTCAGACAACGGCTGATAATTCTCCTTGCCTTTTTTATGTCAAGTTCTGATTTGTTCCTGCAAATAATCAGACCGCCTGAATTGTGATTGCATTTAAGCACAAACTTATCGGGGAGTTTATCAAAATCTATATCGTCAAAATTTTTCCATACGCCGAGAGTGGGAATTATATACTGTTTTCCTATTTTTTCAGCCACATATTTTTTTACTCTGTACTTGTCAACCATAGTGGTATATTCGGGCTTGCGGCAGCAGAGTTTGAGCCATTGAAGCTTCTCGTTGAAAGTCTGCGGATTTTTCAGGTTGAGTTTCTTTCCCGTCCTGACCTTAAAAATCCACCTGATATATTTGTCATCGGGCATATGCGGACAGTAATTGTTAAGCTTTGCAAAAATAATTAACAATTTCCTTTTGTTCATAAATGTTTTAAGAAAATCCCTGTTAAGTTTCATACAGTTTCCTCCTGTTGAGTATAGATTCAATCTTTTTTATTCAAAAGACAGTCACTCCCCGTATCTTAATCTGATAAGTTTTTCGATTATAATTCTTCCTATAACTCTCCTGCCTTCGGGAGAAACAAAGAAAGTTCGCACACCTGCCCTGAAAAATTTCAGTTTGCTTTCTTTTCTGTATTTTTTGAGCTTTGCGCTCATTCTGTAATAATTGATGAGTTCGTTTACTTTTCTTTTTCCCTCATCTGACCTTACAAAGACCTTAAAATCCTTTAAATCTTTTATTTTTTTGTTCCTGTAATTTTCTCTCACGAAACAGGCAACTGTTTTCTGATAAATTTTTTTCTCGGAGGATATGCTTTTTTCGCTTATTCTGTATTTGAGTTTGGGTTCTTTGACGTTTCCGAGTTTATAGCCTTTCATGGCTATGCGTGTGAGCAAATCATAATCCTGACACGCTTTGTAATCATTGTATTTGTTTTCCTCAAAAATTTCTTTTCTTCCAAACCATGATGGGTGAGGAACGGCACTGTCATTTCTTATAAATTCCTTTATAGCCCTGTCTGTTGTGGGGAAATCAGTACCTTTCGGATTGAGAACATTGTCCTTGCCGTCAATATCAATGATATTACAGCCCACAAGGTCAAGATTTTTTTCTTCTATAAGTTTAAGCTGACATTCAAACCTGTCGGGCAGAGAAATATCATCAGCGTCCATTCTTGCGATATAATCGCCCTTTGCGACAGCTATGGCATTGTTGAGAGTTTTCGGCAGACCGATATTCTTCTCATTTACAATAATTTTTATGCGTGAATCACCGTCAGCCTTATTTTTAAGGAAATCAATAAGTTTCCTGTTTTCGGGGTCATCAACGGATATAATAAACTCAAAGTCCCCGTATGTCTGACAGAGTATTGAATCCACCGATTTTTCAACATATTCCAAAGGTTCATGGTACGTACTCATAATAACGCTTATCATCAGTTATTTTCCTCCTGTAATTTTCTGTAAACGATGCCGCAAGAAACAAAGATGCATATTCATAGTAGACATCGCCCTTGTATTCAAAGAAAGCAAAAGAAGCAACCATAATTGCAAAAAGTATTTTGCTCAGGTCTTTTAAGTAAATCATTGAAGCAACGGTCATTTCATACGACAGGAAAGACCCTAAAATGCCCCAGAAAAGTATATTTCTCATAATTCCGGAATCCGTATGCATATAGTACAGACCGCCGACAGTATAATAACCGTCACCGAACAAAATGGTATCAAATTCGGGCATAAAAAACATATGCTGTAAGTTGTCAACCGACTTGTTGTTGAAAGAACCTGTTTCTATCAGATTTTCAAAAGGTTTTAAAGCCCAGATGTACCAGTCACTC
>JAFYFU010000006.1 GCA_017543595.1 Ruminococcus sp.
ACAAGCCCGAAATCCGTATTGTCAGGCATTTCGCCAAGATACAGAATATCCGAATTTAATATCTCAGTATAGCCTGCATGACAGATTACAGGAAGTTTTCTTTTTGTCCTGTCAATTATATATCCTGTGCAGTTCTTACAGCCGACTTCATTTTTTATAGGGCAGTTTACCGTAAGCATGAGAGGGATTTTCCCGTAAACAAGCGCACCTGTTGAAAGAGTCGTGCAGAGATTTTCATACTGTGACTGTTTAGCCTCAAATGAAAATACGCAGTCTTTAAGTCCGAGAGTTTTCATGTATTCCGCACTGTAAGAGTTAAAAATATTAAGCGTGTAATTTCCGTAAAGTTCAAAGCCGAGTTTCTTTCCTATCGCTATACTGTCGGGAGTATGGCAAAAAAGGCGGTTTATTCCGAATTTATCCCTTATATATTCAAGGGATTCAATAACCTTGTCCTCATCGTGAACAAATCTGGGAGGTGACAATATTATCTTTTCCGCCATATATGATATTTTGTTAAGCATAGGTTCTGAAAGACTTATATTTTCATCAAGTATTATGTATTCGGAATATTTGTAAGCTGTTTCCGCCTGTTCGGTATTTCGGCAGAATGTACGCAGTTTCTTGGATTTTCGGAAAATTTTTTCGGGCAGTACAGGAATATAATCCGTAACGTTATACACGGGAGTATTTTTTTTAATCATACTTTCCGAAAGCTTTTCGGAAATTTTCCTGCGGAGTTCGTTTAATTTTCCTGCGGGGACAAAAAGTCCGTCATCTGTTTCCGCAGAAAATTCTCCCATATAAAAAACAGTATCCCCCAGTTTTGAAAGCTGTTTTCTGAGCATTTCGGAATCTGTCGGAGTTTTAAGGGCTTTGTCGGGGATATCTCCGCACACGGATATTTTTATATCTTCACATTCCGCAGTTATTTCAAGGGGCTTGTCTGATTTCATTATACAGCGCATATTAACTTTGTGAACCTGTCTTTCGGTTCTGTAAAGTTCATGGATTTTCGGGATAAGTTCACGGGCTGAAATTACATCTTCCTTTTCACGCTGTCCGAACATATCGTTTCTTTTCCCCGTGAAATAGCCGTCCGTAAAACCGCTCCTTGAAAATATCCCCTTTAACAATTTCATATCGGGAGTCTGTCTGTTCAATGCTTTTTTCAGTTCGTTCACGGCTGAGGCGACATATTCGGGTCTTTTCATTCTTCCCTCAATTTTAAGGGAATCAACGCCGATTTTTTCAAGTTCGTCAGCTTTCGGAAGCAAAGACAAATCTTTTAACGACAATGCGTTGAAATTTTTATTTCCGCATGAAGAATAGGGCAGACGGCAGGCTTGTCCGCAGCAGCCACGGTTTGCCGAACGTGAACCAATTACTGCCGACATATAGCACTGTCCCGAAACAGACATACAAAGCGCACCATGCACAAAAACTTCCGTTTCGGTATCAAGGGCGCATATTTTTTCAAGAGTTTTTTTATTACATTCCCTTGCGGGGACGATTCTCGAATATCCCAGACTTCCGAGAAATTCCGCACCGACAGCGGTATGTACGGACATCTGCGTTGATGCATGAATAACCGAATCGGGAACAGTGTTTCTTATTATGCACATTGCCCCCCAGTCCTGTACTATACAGCCGTCTATGCCGATACTATGCAGAAATTTTATATAACCGCAGAATTTTTCAGCCTCATTGTCGGAAATAATCGTATTTACGGCTATATATATTTTTGCCGAATACAAATGACAGAGTTTTACAGCCTCCGAAAGTTCGTCATCTGTGAAATTAACTGCACTGTTTCTTGCGGAGAAATATTTTCCGCCCACATAGACGGCATCTGCACCGCAGCGCAACGCTGCACGGAGAGTTTCCATACTTCCCGCAGGGGCGAGTATTTCGGGCTTATTCATCATGCATTACCTTTTTCCCTCTGCATTTTGACGATATTTTCAAGCTGTGCAACTTTTGCTTTGAGGATTTCCATTTCCTTTACGGCAGTATCTCTTTCCATTCTGACTTTTCCAGCCTCGCTGACATATTCTTTTGTTTTTGTGCAGATACTGTCAAGACGCTGATTAGCCTTGTTCAAATCATCAAGAACCGAAAGCGCAACCATTATTGCTGCGGAATAAGGCGATGCACCGTTTGCGGAAACTTCATTTATTTTGCCCTCCAAAGCCCTTGCAAGCGCAAAGACGTAATTCGGGGATTCAGCGGTTTTAAGCTTGTATTCCTTTCCGCAGATGACTATTTTTATATCATTTTTTATTTCTTCCATTTTTATTATCCTTTCTTTGTCCCTGTTTGTCAGTAATATCTCTTTAAGCCTATGACTTTTCCGAGAACATCGACTTTTTCAAGGATTATCGGTTTCATTGAATCATTTTCGGGCTGAAGCCTGTAATGACCGTCCTCTTTGAAGAAACGCTTTACCGTTGCTTCCTCCCCGTCAATGAAAGCGACTACAATATCACCGTTTTCGGCATAGTTGCCGTGTTCAACGATAACGATATCCCCGTCAAGGATACCTGCGTTTATCATGCTTTCGCCCTTGACTTTGAGCGCAAAAAGTTCTTTCGGGTCTACTCCGCTGACTTCAAAATTAACATATCCCGTTATATCCTCATAGGCGGTTATGGGCTGACCTGCCGTAACAGTACCCATAACGGGAACGGAAACAGAATCGCTGTTGGGAAGTTTCAAAGCACGGTTCATATTTCCCGTCTTTTCAATAAGACCGTCTTTCACGAGGGCTTCTATATATCTGTGGGCGGTTGAAGTGGATTTGAAATTCATAGCGTCCATTATCTCTCTTACCGAGGGAGATATACCGCTGCCGAGTCTTTCCTTTATATAATTAAAGACCTCAATTTTTTTATGAGCTGACATAATCATTCCTCCTGTGATAATTTTTCAAGTATCATTTTGGCTATCTTGTAAGCATCTCCGCAGCCGAGAGTTATAACAAGGTCGCCTGCCTGTGCGTTTTCGCAGATATAGTCGCATATCTGTTTAAAATTAAAATATTTTCTTTCGTCAGTCCATTCCTCGTCCTCATTCTGCGGAAACCATATGCAGTTCGGGATTTTTTCCGCAAGGTGACGGGTAAATATTCCATAAGTGTTTTTCTCTCTGCTTCCCATTATGTCCGTAAGAACCGCATGGTCGGGGATTTGCAGAACTCTTGCGAAATCGTCAAGAAGAATTTTAGTTCTGCTGAAAGTAAAGGGCTGGAATACTGCCCATACCTTATTGAAATTCATTTCCATAGCGGCATTGAGAGTTGCTTCAAGTTCCGTGGGGTGGTGTGCATAGTCATCAACAACAGTTATTCCCTTTTCGTAACCGAGTTTTTCAAAGCGTCTTTTTGCGCCCCTGAAATCTTCAAGACCCTGCTGAATGAATTTGAAATCAATATTACATTCTCTTGCTGCGGCAACGGCTGCGAGGGAATTTAAAACATTGTGTATACCTGCAACATGGAGAGTAATTGTTCCGAGTTTTTCTCCTCTGTATACTGCGTCATAAGTAGTCAAAAGCCCGTTTTCGTGCTTTACGTTTTCGGGGTAGTAGTCGCATGAACTGTCTTTTCCGAAAGTTATAATTTTTTTGTCAATACCTTTAAGGGCTGTCAGAGTATTTTCGTCCGAACCATTTGCTATGATTAACTTTGAAGTTTTTTCGGCGAATTTCCTGAAAGATTTTATTACATTTTCAAGAGTTCCGAAATAGTCAAGATGGTCGGCATCTATGTTGAGTATAACCGAAATATCGGGGAAAAGCTTTAAATAATGGTCCTCAAATTCGCATGATTCGCAGACGAGGGTATCACTTTTTCCCGCAATTCCGCTGCCGCCTATACAGGGGAGCTTTCCGCCTATATATGCCGACAAATCAACGCCTGCGGTATATAATATCTGAGTTATCATTGAAGTTGTTGAAGTTTTTCCGTGAGTACCCGAAACGCATATTGCGTTTCTGTATTTGCTTGTAACTATTCCGAGCAAATCAGCCCTTTCAAGTACGGGAATACCGCTTGCCCTTGCCGCCATAAGTTCGGGGTTGTCCTCCATGATAGCGGCTGTATGGACTATCAAATCAGCACCTTTTATATTTTCCGCTCTCTGACCGATAAATACTTCAATGCCCATTTTTCTTACAGCGTCAAGCGTTTCTGTTTCGTTGTTGTCGCTTCCCGTGAGGAAATATCCCTGTGAATGGAGAATCTGTGCAAGCGGATACATACCGCTGCCGCCTATGCCTATGAAATGTATGTGTTTTTTGTTGTCAAGAATATTAATATCCAAAGAAATCACTCCTATTTGAAAATCGTCAAATTTTAATCTTATAAATTAATCACTATTTTGAATGGGGGAGCCGCCCTTTGGTGCTTGACACATTCACTCAAAAATCAAAGATTTTTTCGTTCATTGTGTCAAGGGGCGGCTTTGTCCCCCCAAGCCCCCCTGTATTTTGCTAATATAACAAAATACAAATTTTAATCTTGTTTAAACTAAATCAGCATTAATATTATTATACAATAAACAGCGTAATATTTCAATAGGCGAAATAAATTTTTCTTGATAATTTAAAGTTGACAGGAATATTTATAAATGTTAAAATAGTTATAGATAATTATGAATTATGCGTTATGCACTGAGAACAGGGGTGATAAATTGATTGAGAGGGAAAGGTGTAATGAAATAATTCAACAGTATTACACCGAAATCTATAACTATTGCTTTGCAAGAATGAATTATGACAAGTATGCCGCAGAGGACTGCACTCAGGAGGTTTTTGTCGCACTTTTCCGAAAAATAAAAGACCTCGATGATGACAATATAAGAATCTGGCTTTACCGCACCGCCGACAATATCATGAACGCTTACAAACGGAAAAATATAAGCGGTGATTTAAGCATAGAGGACAGCCCCGAAGTTTCGGATATTTCCGAAAATCCTTTCGACAACGACAGCGAAGAAGAAAATATTTTTGACGTTCTTGACGATGAGGAAAAAAATATCGTAAAAGAATATTACTGTTCCGATTACGGGGATAAAAAATCTGTGGCGAAAAAACTCGGTCTTACCGTAAATTCTTTGTATCAGAAAATACATAAAATAAAAAATAAACTCAGGAATGGTAAAAACTGACAGTTATTCAATGATTTTTTGTTTATTCCTACAAAGTTTTGAAAAGCAACTAAAAACTAAGCGTTTTTCCGACATTTATATATAAAGAGAGTTTAATCAAAGGGCGGCTTCCCCCATTCAAAATAATAAACTCAATAAGGAGAGGTACTTATGAAAAAAGATGAGAGACTAAAAGTCCTTTTCAGGCGAATGGATACCAATATCCTGAATGATATCCAATCCCAGCTTGATGAGGAACTTTCAAAAGGCGATGAGGATTTCAATCCCGACAGAATCGCACAGCTTTCCGCCATGATTGCCGAAATTAAAGGCGGTATGCTTACAGCAGAAGAACAACAGATAAATATAAATAAAATAACAGATGAAGTTATGGCAGCTCAGAAACGCTCACTTATAAATAAAATATGCAGGGCTGTTTCAACTGTCTGTGCCTGTCTGGCAGTTATTGTCTGCCTTAATATCTATACAATGAATACTCTGGGAGAGGATTTGTTCTCCACAGCAATAAAAATTACTCAAAGCGGATTTTCTCTTGATTTTTCGGAATCAGGCAAGGAAACACTCCCTCACGGTGAAGACCCTGCTACTATACCCGTAACTACAACAGAACAGGAATGTTCTCTAAGCACAACAACAGCTACGTTCGATGATTATGTAGGCACAACAACAGCCACAGCAGATGGTTCAGATTTAGAAGAAGAATTAACAACCACAGAACTTGCTGAGTCACTTGCAACTACAACAGTTACAGCACAGGAAAGCCTTCCCACAACGGCGGCTGTATATACAGAAATACCTGAATCACCTGCAACTACAACAGAAGGCATAGGCACATGGGCGGAATATACAACTCCGCAGGAAGAAACAA
>JAFYFU010000001.1 GCA_017543595.1 Ruminococcus sp.
ACTGAGAAAAGGAGATTAGAAATGATTTCTATTGGAGAAGAAAAATTCATTGAATTTGAAAATGATGTTTCTGTTGTCCGTGTGAAAATGTTTGCTGATACGGTTGAGGAATTGCCTGCTATGGACGAATTTACAGGCAAAAAGCTTACAATAGGTTCAGAGTGCTGCGTTACAGGTACTGGCGACAGGTACGTTATGACTTCAACAGGAGAATGGGTAAAACTAAATTTTAACGGCGGAGGGGAAGGAGGTGGTGGAGATGAACCAATCCCTGTTGTAAAAGTCAATCTCGGACATTTTGAAGATGAAGAAGAAGAATATGAATATCCTTGCATCGGAACAGAACATATTGCTTTGCTTGACAGTGGTAAAAGTTTTATGCTTTGCATCAACGAAGATTTAGACGATGAAGATTACGATAAAGTATACAAAATGCTTGGATTTGAGAGCATATGTTGTATTATAAGCCATGTAGCAGACAGAGATGACGATTGTACAGAATATCGTTACTACGGTTGTACAGAAAACATCTCATCAAGTCGGTACAATATAGACGGGATTGTATTTATAAACATTTTTGACAGCCATACTGATTGTTGTGAAGTATCTTCAAGCTTTGAACGCACTTTGCCATTGAGTGGTTCTTTGTATAGTAGCGATAATACGAGTGCTATTGATTTTACACCGCAATCCAAAGACGAGAACTTAAAAATAGATTGTGAAAATATATGCAATACTCTTCGGTATTGGTACAACTGCGATAACTTTGAAACTCCCATCAGTGGTATATTTGGCATTGACCTCAAAGATAACAACGGGGAAAAAAACAGAGTGATAACATCGTTTGAAGAAATGAATAGCTATACGTGGGCAGTGAAAGATATACCTCGACCGCTTAATGCTAAAGTATTTATACAGGACGCTGACAGCATAATAGACGACCATGCATTAACGCTCTTGTCCACCACACTGGATTACGGCGAAGATGATGGTTTATTTACATTAGTTTGGTATATAAAGGCTGTAGATACATTTGACCTTACAAGAGCTGGTGAGGGCGTTACAATAACTGCAACTTATGACACCGCAAACGATGTAATTACGGCATTGCAAGTAAATGATATAAACGTTCTTACTGTCAGCCAAGACAGCACAGAAGCACTCGATGCCATTCGTGCATCATTTGTGCCTGCTTTACCAGACAGGTACAGCAACGGGTCTTTCGCACTTTGGCTTGGTTACAGGACTGTCATGATAATTTAAAGGAGTATTTTATGAAAAATGGAATTGATGTTTCAGTCTATCAGGGAAATATAGACTGGAAAGCTGTAAGAAATTCAGGAATTGAATTTGCCATAATCAGGGCAGGAGGTTCGGATTCAGGATTTTATAAGGACAGCAAATTTGAACAGAATTATGCAAATGCAAAGGCTGTCGGTATGCCCATAGGTGCTTATTATTTTGTAGGTTCGGGCTGTACTTCAAAGGCTGACGGTATCGCAGATGCAAAACGATTTCTTGAAATCATCAAGGGAAAAACTTTTGAATATCCTGTATACATAGACCTCGAAGCAACAAGCCCGTCAAACAGAAACGGCGCAACAGAAGCTTGTATCGGATTCTGTGAGACTATGGAAAACGCAGGATATTACTGCGGTATCTATGCATCTGATGTTTCAGGATTCAACGACAGACTTGATTTATCCAGACTTTCAAAATTTGATAAATGGGTCGCCCGTTACGGCAGTAAGCCCGTTGTTGTCAAATCTTACGGCATATGGCAGAAGTCAGATTCGGGCAGAATTTCAGGCATAAACGGAAATGTTGACCTCGATGAAGCTTACATGGATTATCCGACTATAATAAAAAACGCAGGTCTTAACGGCTTTAAAAAGCCTGAAAATCCTGCTCCGCCACAGAATAAGCCTGCTCCCCAGTTCGGAGAACTCTCACTGAATGGCAAAAAGTATAAAATAACTCTTGAAGAAATATAACTGATTAAACAAAATCCCTTGCCGAATCGCTCGGCAGGGGATTTTTTCTTCATTTATCATCTATATCTTTTATGTGTGTGTTCCTCAGTGCCTATATCTGTAAGCAAACCCTTTATTTCACCGTAAGGCATCGCATATCTCTGGTTGAGATAGCGGAGAGATGCGGAAAGCTCTCCGTCAGGTCCGCCTTACGGCAAAAGGATATGATATTAATTGCTCTTTACGGGAAGTTCTTCTTTCTTTAAAGCCCCTGAATCAACAAGCTGTATAACAGCGGCATCTTTACCCGTAACGCCGTCACCGTTGTTGTAAACATCGGCATTTTTTGCGCCCTGCTCAGTGAGTGCATATTTGTCGGCATTTGCTATGCTTTGGAGAATTGCAACAGTGTCGCTTATTGAAACATCTCCGTCCTCATTTGCATCGCCCCATACAACATTGGGATTTTCAGGCTTTTCCTCGGAGGGATTTTCCGAGACATTTTCCTCAGTAGCATTACCCTCATATTCATAGTAGAGAGTTATTGTGTTGTATGTAACAGTAACGTCTGCGCCTTTTTCGTCATGTGTGGAGGATTTCCACCAGTCCTGAAATTCGATATATGTATCGCCTATTTCAGCCTCAACGTCCTCTGACTTGTCTGTGCCTGCAATCGGAACTGTAAATGTTCCGTCAAATGTAACTGTGCAGTCGGAAGTTCCGCCGCCGTACATGAATGACTTCTGTCCCCATACTTCTCTGCCGTCAGTAAGTTTGAGTTGATTGAAGCAGAGACCGCCGCCGCCGCCGTACCATTCTGTATTGGGAGTGTTACAGCCTGCTGTTGAATTGATTACAGCTTTTTTGAGAGCCTTTGCATCTTCAATCGGTATCATGAGATAGCCGTTCTTTGATTTTTCAAGTTCGCTGAAATTATATTTTACTTCCTTTGTTGTGATTTCAGGAGCAACATATTCTTCTGCATCGCTTGCCTTGTCGGAGAGAACTATATTTGCAACGGAAAGCGGAGGAAGTTCAACTGTGAGCTTGTTGCCTGAAACATTGTTGTCAACATTTATTATGTGTATATTGCTTTCGTCCTGAGTAATCGCATAGACAACTGCGCTCTTGTATTCCGTGGAAGTACCGCTCAAATCTATGACAGCATTTTCGGTTCTTGTCTTGTCTTTGTTTGAAAGAACAAGATTAACCTTTGTGTCGTCATTGCCGTTGATTCCTGCGTATGCCGTTGCAAGCGACAAATCTTCCGTACTTGATTCAACAAGAGTATCTCCGAAAGATGCGCCCTCGCCGTCATAGTTTGTATAGAGGTTTATTGCAGACGCAACATAAGGACATTCGGGAAGTGTTCCCCAGTAAGTTGCGAAATATACGTCATTGTCAGCGAAACAGCCGAGAGCCTCTGCCTCTGCGATAGCCGATACAACGGACTTGCCTGTGTTCTTCTCATCTGAAATATTTGCAAGGTTGTATTCCGAAATTGCAATCTTTGTTCCGGGATAATACTTGTCAATTGATTTCTTTATATTTGTGATAAAGGGGAAATACTGTGCGCCCCAAGGCTGTAACCAGCTGTTTTCCGCATAAGTGGGGTCATAGAGACTTCTTGCAGCCTGCAAAATTGCATCATCTGTCGAGCAGTCCTGAGCATAATAATGAACATCAACAACGTCCAAAAGTCTTGTACCTGCTTCTTCTCCTGCCTTAGCCATCTGGTCAAGATAGTAGTCAAGATACCAGAAATAGTTATTTTTTACTGCCTGCCAGTCGGGGTCTGTGAAACCGTTTCCGTTTTCGCCTATGTTCATACACGGGAGCATACCCCAGAAAGCAGGTCCGAAAACTTCTGCATCGGGGTCAATTTCCTTTACTACCTTTGCAAGTTCAATTGACTTTGAAACAAGTTCGCTGTTTGTAACTTCTTCGGGGTGAAGTCTCGGGTGTGTATCGTTCCAGAGTACAGGTTCATTGTCAAGGCTGTAACCCTGAATACCTGTTTCGGATTTTGCATTTCCGAGAGTATTGACAATAAAGTTTACATATTCGTCCATGTATACCGTATCATCGGTTGTATCGGGAGTGAGAGAGAGTTCGCCGTCTTTTCTGAAAGCTACTTTTTTCCAGCGGTTTGAGGGAGCAACTTCGTCCTCTTTTACAGAACCGTCCTTGTCTGCCGAAACATATCCTGCCATTTGGAGAGTTGTTATTCTGTAAGGAATATTGTATTTCTGGCAGACTTTGGAAAGTTTCTGCGGTGCATAACCTGCTCCGTCCGAATCATCGCCTATATTTGTATCCGAACTGTGAAGCCAGTCCTCACCTGCATTTGACCAGTTTGTTTCCCAGTTGTAGCCTGTGTAGCGGTTTCCGCCCTGACGGACGTTATTCACCTTTACATTTTTGAGGTTTTCAGCGTTTCCGAACTCATTTACACCGTAGATATAGGGGCTTATCTCTTTCTTTTCCCCGTCAAGCTTAACGGAAACTTTCATTTCATAGCTGTCGCCCTCGGCATTTGAAACACAGTTTGCCGCATAGGGTGCAAATGCGGTTATAACGCAAATACCTGCCAGAAGTCCTGCAAAACTTTTCTTAATCATGTTTAAAATCCTCCTTATTTAAAGTCGTCAATTTTTGTCTTTTGTGGCTTGACTATTCACTCACTCCATTACATTTCGTTCGTTCATACGTCAAGGACAAAAATTTCCTCCTTATTTTAAGCCGTCAATTTTTGTCTTTTGTGGCTTGACTGTTTTTCTGTTTTCTGAATGGTGCTTTTGTCCAGATGTCGATATCGGGGTCACGGAACGACAAGAAATTCGCAAGCGACTCCGCAAGGGTGAGTATACCGACAAGCGGAACATTGTGTACATACCCGTAAACAGGTATTTTTCCCTCTCCCGTGTCTGCAATAAGCTGCCACATTATGCCGAAATGGTCAAAACGGTCAATTATATCGGAAACTATGTCAATCGGCATTGAAAGATTTTTCGCTATACATTCTTTTGTAAACATGAAATTTCTTTCAAGGGTTTCCGCATAGCATATGATACGCAGGGCGTTTTCATCGGCAAGGAATCCGAAAAGTTCGGTTATTCTCGGTTTTAATTCAAAATAGCTGTCTATGCCGTTTTGGGGTATCCTCATGAAACAGAGATACTGCATATCGGGGTTAAGTCTTGAAACCGCAAGTTCGTTATCGCTTCTGAGACAGGCATATGTTTCTTTTTTGAGATATTCGGGAAATCTGATGTTTTCGGGAGTTGTTCCCTGATTGTAGGCGCAGAGCATTGAATAAGCCTGCTCCATGAAGAATCTGCCTTTTTCTTCGGGCGGGAGTTTCTGCAATTTTTCGGCAGCCGCCACATGAACATCAATATTTCCGTCATCTTCTTTAAGTCCGAAAAGAACATCAAGAGAAACATCAAGAACTTTTGAGAGGGTCGGGAGAAGTTCGCTGTCGGGATAGCTTCCTTTTTCCCATTTTGAAACTGCCTGCGGAGTAACCAGCAGAGCAGAGGCAAGCTGACTTTGTGTCAGACCTGCTTTTTTTCTGTACTTGACAAGATTTTCACTGAATTTCATAAAATTATCCTCCGTTTCCGAAATTCGGCATTGAATATCTTGTCTGTATTTTTTTGTTTCACCTTTCATGCTTAGATTATAACATATGTTGCAGTTGAATACAAGCAAGACATTCTTTGCATAAATAAACCGCAGATTTAAAATTAAACTTTGCGTTGTAAAAATTGTAGCATGAAATTATGAACAAATCAACGGAATTAAATAAAAAACGGCTGAAAATTTCAGCCGTGTCAAATCATAATTTAAAAAGGCGTATCTTTTGATTTCTTACGTTTCAGAAGAAATCTCACATCTTCACCGACAAAGCGAAGAACTGTATAATTTGTAATTATTCTTGATGCAACTCTGTCATCATACTTATCACCTATACCACGAGAATCAAGGTTCGTACTCATTATCGTGGGAAGTGAACGGTTAAGGCGGGTATTCACTATGTTATATATGGTTGAAGTATAAAATTGAGTGCGATATTCAGTGCCGAGGTCATCAAGAATAAGAAGGTCAGTGCCAAGAACATTGTTTATCATTTCTAAAGAATGTTCATGACTGAAATGTTCCCTTTCAATAATTTGCAGTATATTGATTGCAGAATCATATATTACATTGTACCCTTTTTCTATTACTTCATTTGCTATTGCAAGTGAAAGATGTGTCTTTCCAAGACCTGTCCCACCAAGCATCAGTATGTTTGGCGAATTAATGGTAAATTTATATGCATAGTCTTGTGCATAACTGAATATTTTTGCCATTATTGTATATTCTTCCCCTTTGTAATAGGAAAGGTCAAAGGTATCAAAAGAGGAAAGTTTAAGCTGAGTATTTTGGTTTATGCGTTCAGCTGAGATACTTGCACAAAGTCTTTTAAAACATTCGCAGTACACCGAATTGTTATAGCCCGTGTCCTTACAGACGGGACAGGTATAATGAATATCAAGATAATCGGGCGGATAGCCGTACTGAACAAGTTTCTGTCTTGCCATAGTCTGTGCATCTGTATTGTATTTCCTAAGCTGCTGAATTTTCTGCTCGGCATTCCGGTTATTTTTATCGGCAAACATACTTATAAGTTCTCTGCCCGTGTTGAATATAGTGTCGTTTACAAGGCGGATTTCAGGGATTTTTTCATTGATTTCAGATATACGCCTTTCATTTTCCGCAAAGGCATTATTTCTTCTCCTGCTTATTTCAGCAAATGCTCTTTCAAGTATTTCGTTATTCAAGGAACTCACCTCCGTCAAATATTATTTATAAATATATCATATTTTTCATAATCAAGCCTGCCCGATGTCTGTTCGCTGTCTTTTTTCTTGTCTTTGTATTCCTTGTCATCTGCCTTTGCTTCTTCAAGAGTTGTGATATTCTTTTCATGCCATGAAGTCAGGATTTTATTGATATACTCAAAGGAAAGCTTTCTTATACTTTCAACGCATTTTTCATATGCATGATGTATGATTTCCATATCAAAGCCAAATCCCTGCCATTGTTCGATAAATTCTTTCTGTTTTGTTGTCGGAGTATACTCCATTTCAAAACTTCTTTTTATTTTGTATACAAATTCGTTATATTTTTTAAGTCTTTCGACTTCTTCATTTGCTGAATCAAGGGTATTTATTTCTTTTTCAGCCCAGTCAAGGGCTATACGTTCTATGTAACGTGGACTTTTCTTGTCTATATCGCAGCAGTATTGCACAAGAGTCATTATTACTTCTGTTTTAAGACCATAATTCCTGTATATCCACAGAAGGGTATTTCTCATTGTATCCATTTTAATTGCTTCAATTCCGAGAGCCTGTTGTGCCATGGTAAAAAGTGCCTTTATTTCAGAAGAAGACTTAACAAGATTCTCCATTTCTGAAGGAGTGTAATATTCTTTTTTCCGCATCGTGTGTACGGGTTTACTTTCGGGAGGTGGATTTTCGACAGGTGCAGGCTGCTGTTTTTCGGGTGATGTTTTATCAGATACTGCCGCAACGGGTGCGGTCATCTGCATAACGGGAAAAGAACCCGCCTGATTTTCAGATGCAAGCATATTGAGATTCTGCCAGAAAAGCACGGATTCCTGTACCTGTACGGCGGAAACGCCCGTATTTGCGGATACTTCCTCAGCCGATATGTTTCTCTCTGAATTTCTCAGGAGAAAAAGCAGGACTTTCAATTGTTCGCCTGTGGCAAGTTTAAGAAGATTGTCTGCCACTATGCAGGGAACGCCGAACATTGTTCCCCATATACCACTGTTTACTTTTAATTCCAAAAATAATTCCTCCTGTAATTTCTTGCGGAAATATATTATAACACATTTTTAAATATTTGTCACTATGTCATTTTACACAATCACACACGGATTTTTTGTAGAATTTGCTCTTATCCTACAATAAAGCTTTATATTAAGCCGAAAGGAAAATAAGAACAAAAATTCTGTCACATAACTTTCATAATTATCACAATTTGTCAGTTGAAATTTCAATAAACATATGCTATAATTAACGCAAAGGAGATGATTTCTTGAAAGTAAACAAAGATTTTATAAGGGATATGCTCGTTTACCTGATATTCATTTCAACTGTCATCGCAATTTTCAACTTTCTGATACTCCCCATATTCGGAGGCAAAAAAATCAAAGAAACCGATTACAGCTTTTTTCTGTCTCAGGTCGATGAGGGAAACGTCACAAAGGTAAATATCAAGGAAAACGAAATACTCTTTGAAGCCGAAAACAAAGACGGTTCAACAAGCCGTTACTCAACGGGAAAAATTGACGACCCCGAACTTGTTTCAAGACTTTACGAAAAAGGCAACATTGAATTTACCGCAAGCTTTGAGTCAAACAACATTGTTCTTGAATTTATTGTCAGCTGGGTTCTCCCCATTATATTCTTTGCGTTGCTCTGGAATGTCTTTATGAAAGGCATGGGCAAGCGTATGGGCGGCGGAAATGCCATGTCCTTCGGAAAAAGCAACGCAAAAATATATGTTAAGGCTCAGACGGGAAAAACTTTCAAGGACGTTGCGGGTCAGGACGAAGCAAAAGATGCCCTCGTTGAAATAGTTGATTTTCTGCATAACCCCGACAAGTACGCAGAAATAGGCGCAAATCTCCCGAAAGGCGCATTACTTGTCGGACCTCCCGGAACAGGCAAAACTCTGCTCGCTCAGGCTGTCGCAGGTGAGGCAGATGTCCCGTTCTTCTCAATTTCAGGCTCGGAATTTGTGGAAATGTTTGTCGGAATGGGTGCGGCAAAAGTCCGTGACCTTTTCAAACAGGCTAACGAAAAAGCCCCCTGTATAGTTTTCATTGACGAAATAGACACCATAGGAAAAAAACGTGACGGAAACATCAGCGGAAATGATGAGCGTGAACAAACTCTCAACCAGCTACTAACCGAAATGGACGGCTTTGACGGCAAAAAAGGCGTTGTCATACTCGCAGCCACAAACCGCCCCGAATCCCTCGACCCCGCACTTCTCCGACCCGGCAGATTTGACAGGAGAATCCCCGCAGAACTCCCTGACCTCGCAGGACGTGAGGCTATCCTCAAAGTCCATGCAAGAAAAATAAAAACCGAACAGAACATAGATTTCAATGCAATCGCAAGGGCTACCGCAGGCGCATCGGGTGCGGAACTTGCAAATATTATAAACGAATCCGCTCTCAGGGCTGTGAGAAACAACAGACAGACCGTCAGCCAGTCAGACCTCGAAGAAAGCGTTGAAGTCGTTATTGCGGGTTATCAGCGCAAAAATGCCGTTATCTCCCAGAAAGAAAAGACAATCATCGCATACCACGAAATCGGTCACGCACTTGTCGCCGCAAAACAAAAAAATTCCGCTCCCGTACACAAGATAACAATTATTCCCCGTACATCGGGCGCACTCGGCTATACCATGCAGGTTGACGAAGAAGAAAAATTCCTCATGACAAAAGAAGAAGCCCTCGCAAGAATAACTACCCTCACGGGCGGACGCTCCGCAGAAGAACTTATTTTCAACAGTTGCACAAGCGGTGCTTCAAACGATATCGAAAAAGCTACAAAAATCGCAAGGGCTATGGTTACACGCTACGGAATGAGCAGCAGTTTTGACATGGTTGCCCTCGAAACCGTCACAAATCAGTATCTCGGCGGTGATTCTTCCCTTGCCTGCTCCCCCGAAACCGCAGCGAAAATTGATGCCGAAGTAAACGGAATAGTTAAAAAATGCCACGAAAGAGCATTAAGAATACTCTCCGAAAATATCGACAAACTGCATGAACTTTCGCATTTTCTCATAGAAAAGGAAACTATCACGGGAGAAGAATTTATGAGTATCCTCAACAGAAAAGTAATATCAATAGCATGACCAAGCAAGGAGGTTTTTATGGAATTTGAAAAAATAACAAGGGAAAATGATATCCTGTTCATACTGAAAGGCAGACTCGATATTGACACCGTTTCGGTTTTTGAAAAAGAAATATCCGAAAAAATCAGCGGAAAAACTTCTGCCGTTCTTGACTTTGAAAAGCTTGAATATATTTCCTCCGCAGGTCTGCGCTGTCTGCTGCATTTTAAGAATGACATTGAAAAATTCGGCGGTACAATTAAAATTGTAAACGTTATAGACGAAGTGAAGGAAGTATTCGACATTACAGGCTTTTTGGACATATTTGAATTTGAATAAAGAAAACCTCCGGATTCCGGAGGTTTTTCGTTTGTCTTATTCATCAAAGAGAGGCGTTGAGAAATATCTCTCGGCGGTATCGGGGAGAATCGTCACAACAGTTTTTCCTTTTCCGAGTTTCTCGGCAAGTTTAAGGGCTGCCGCAACGTTTGTACCGCTTGAAATACCGCACATTATCCCTTCAAGGGAGGCAAGCTGTTTTGCCGTGTTTATTGCGTCCTCATCGGTAACTATATGAATATGGTCATAAATTTTCTTGTTTAATATCGGCGGGATTATGCCGTCACCTATGCCCATCTGCAAATGAGTTCCGACAGTACCGCCCGCAAGAATGGCAGCGTGTTCGGGTTCAACAGCCCATATTTCCATATCGGGATACTGTGATTTAAGAGTTTCGCCTATACCCGTAATAGTTCCGCCCGTACCTATTCCCGAACAGAAACCGTCAATTTTTCCTGCCGTCTGTTCAAGAATTTCAAGTGCTGTATAATATTTGTGTGCATAAGTATTGTTAGGATTTTCAAACTGCTGAGGAACAAAAACTTTCGGATTGTTCGCAGCCATTTCAAGGGCTGTGTCAAGGCATTTCTGAATACATTTGCCTATATCGCCGTCATCATGTATGAGAATGACTTCCGCACCGTAATGCTTTACAAGTTTTCTCCTCTCCTCGCTGACGGAATCGGGCATGATGATAATGGTTTTATAGCCTTTTACCGCACCGACAAGGGCAAGACCTATTCCCTGATTTCCGCTCGTAGGCTCGACTATAATCGTATCGGGAGTGATTTTCCCCTGTTTTTCTGCGTTTTTAATCATATTGTAAGCGGTTCTTGTTTTTATTGAACCTCCGACATTAAGACCCTCAAATTTTACAAGAACCTCTGCATTTTCGGGCTTATTCATTCTGTTAAGCCTTATCATGGGAGTATGCCCCATAGCTTCAATAATATTATTGCAAATCATAAATACCTCCTATTTAAAATCGTCAAATTGTGCCTTTTAAGGCTTGCACTTTCATTCACTTCACTGCGTTCCGTTCATTTTCAGTGCAAGGGCACAATTTTCCTCCTATTTGAAATGGGGGGAGCCGCCCTTTTGAAACTTATTCCCCCAAGCCCCCCTGTATGGCA